>NZ_JBHYCW010000011.1:0-104180 GCF_051861365.1 Sediminibacterium sp.
TTCAAAGTTTAAAATTAACAAGCTTTTTCCCGTTAACTCTAACCAAGAATGGACAACTTTTTGGGGGAGCCTACACAACAATTAAAGATAATACTCAAGTTTTATCCCAGAAAGTGAAATCCATTCTTGACAAAAGTGATTATTGCTCCAATAACTGCCCTTATTGATTATCAATCCGTATAAATAGTTTTACTTATAAAATCGTGTGGCGATACAGAAAATGACTTAGCCCGTTTTTATTGGGTTTCAGAGAAATTAGTGATAGAATAGTAATTAATCAACATCGTTGCAGCCCTGACCAACTATTACCTTTTTCCTTTGCTTCAGTTACTAAAATCATGGGGGATTTGTCTACAGTGAGCGCTACTTTTTGTACCGCATTGAAAATGGTGTCAATATCCTTATCTGATATGATTAAGTAATTTCCATTTGGCAACCTATATTCTATACCATCTTTTGATTTGATTCTTTTAGTAAATCCAATTGCTAAAAGTCGGTCTCTAAGTAAGGTATAGTGTGCTGTACTTTCTTTTGTCAGTTGAACTCTAACAATAAATGTTGGCATATATTTTTATTAAAGAATGAAGCTATTAAGCAATTATAATAGATCAAAATTTTAAGGAATCATCAAGTTTTTCCATTGCGGCGTTTAGTTCTTTAACACTTCTCTTTACAGAACCACCTTCATCTTCAAGTTGTATACTTACCCCACAAGAGCATTTTACTAATGACCGATTCACTACTTGCTTTAACGTAACGAAATGTTTTTTACCACAATCGCATTTAATATCTACTTTTTCATTGCTGAAATCAAACATGTTAATTCAATTTAGAGTGAAAAAAAGGGTGAGTTGTTAACTCACCCATCCATTTTTTAAGTTAAGTCTTCAACTATTGCCGAAGGTGCTTCACGCTTAACTACTGCAATACCGTTGTCTCGACCAGAAGACGTTTCGTACATCTCACTTGTTCCGATTACTTGGCCATTTGCGGCTTTCAGAACAAAATAGTACTTGTTATTATACGATGTCTTCTTTTCGTAACGGCTATCATTAGTAGCGTTTTCTTTTACGGAAGTGATTCCATTCTCGCAAGAGGACTTATAAGTATATCCTTCACTTGCCAAAACCCTCTCCCCGTTTCCTGCCTTTAAATTGAAGTAATAGTCACCATTACTTCCCTTGAGAATTGTAAACTTGCTCATGTGATGAGTTTTAGTTAGTAATTAATTGTTATTGTTTGCCATGAATAAAGGAACAAGCACCAACGCTAACAACATAAAGCCAACGGTTATAATGAAAGCTCTTACATGCTTTCCCGATGCTTCTATTGATAGGTTTTTACCTGAAACCCTCACTCTATCTAAACTGGAGTATAATTTCAGATTCATAAATAGAATTTATTGTTATAAAATCTCACCACTCTTACCCGGATGATTTAGGTTAGCCTTTAATATTTCGTGGGTCATGACCATAACTATCCTTATCGCGTATTTGTCCATTACGACCGTGGATTACCAACTCAGACTGCTGATTGGTGGCTATCTCCCTTCCAATCTTTATAGCCTCTTTTTGAGTATTCACAACTTTTGTTGCTCTTTCATTACCGGCTCCTTTCACTTGCCAGTTATCCCCATGTTTAGTAACATGCTGATTTTTACCTTTTGACATTTGGACCTCCTTTGTTAACTTTGTTTAATTAATGCAACATTGTACCGCATGTCAAATTTATGCAATTGTTTCACATACGCAACACTATTTCACATATAAAACTTTTCCACATGAATTCCACACTCAATTCTGAGTTGTTAGCGAGTATGATTAAATCAAAACGGGGGAAAAAAGGCTTAAGAGAGACGGCGGATGAAATAAATCAAGAGACTGGGCATAAAATTATAAGTGCTGCAACTTTATCTAGAATCGAACAAGGCAATTTGCCGGATGTCGAAACCTTTATAAGATTATGCAAATGGTTAAGAGTGTCAACTGATGAATTTGTTACCTCAAAAGATACAGTTCAGAAAGAAATAACTGAAAAAGATAAATTAGTATATCAGCTTAGATCAAGCCAAGAATTAGATGCAGATTCAATCAATGCAATGGTTGCAATGGTAGATATGGCATTCGGCAAATTAAAAAAGAGTGCCAAGAAATAATACAGTTTTTGAATGGGGCTTTAAAACTAAAGCTGAAAATCTCTCTATCCAATATAGAGAGGAATTAGGTATTTCGAAGTTTAAGCCCTTAAGTGCTTTTGAATTAGCACAACATCTAGATATTCCGATTTTTACTGTTGATGAAGCCTTTGATGGAAATAGAAATCACCCGGCTTATACAATCATGAATGACCCTGCTAAATTTAATGCTCTTTGGATGCCAAATGAGGATGGTGAAAGAATAATTATTCATAACTCAAATCATTCATTATATAGACAACAAAGTAATTTGATGCATGAACTGGCACATATTATACTTGGTCATGTGATACCAGAAGAGATAGGAAGGGTATGTATGCTATATAATTTACATTATTATAATAAAAAACAGGAAGCCGAAGCCAAATTTTTGGGGGCTTGTTTACAATTAACTAAACCTTCAATTTTATGGGTCAAAAAGAATAACTGGTCGCAAGAAAAAATTTCAGAATACTATACAGCCAGCAGCGAAATGGTTCGATTTCGTTGTAATTCAATTGGTAACTATAGAAATTAATAGTCATTACTCAGGAATGTATTCCCAAGTATTCTCTTTTTTTCGAAGTATAACGTAGCTTTTGATATAAAATCGATCTCCTTTTTTTATGTCTCTTTTAATGCTATATCCAAAATTCTGATATATAAAATTTCCATTTTCATCATGGTCTAATCCTTTATTTCTTTCATTAAATATTGTAGGATAAGTTGATGCATTTTTTTTATTTTCCATAGTAAAACCATCGACATCTACTTCATATTCGGCAGTGTAGAATAATTTGTATAGCTGATGAACTCCAGGCTCGAAAATTATTTTACTTTCAAAATTTTCGCCATCCGTTTTTTGAAAGCCAACCATATGAGCCGGAAACCTTTTTGGATTATTATATATTTCTTTGACAGCCTCTTTTGCAACACTAGTCCTATCGTCCAATGAATCACAAGAAGAGAAACATACAATTAGTAAAAATGTAACTAGTAATTTTTTCATATACTTTTTTGCTGAAAGTTCTGCTGATTGCTTACCTCGACAACTACTTTTTTAAATTATTTCCAAACATGAACAGAAACAATTCTAATTGGTCAGGTTTATACCCGTGCTTCTTGGACAATTGAGCACACACTTCTAAATAACCTGTATAACGGTGCTTACTATTTTGCTCATTAATGCCCCATAATGAACTCAACTCTGTGAACTGTGTTTTATTGAGGACGCGTATAATTCTTGCATCCATTATCAAACACCTATTCTCCCCCATCAGGATATTAAAGAAATACAATAGTTTACTAAGTGTACTCAATCCTACTCCATTACACTTAGCGAGCACATACTTCAATTCGTCTGATGTAATGGTCATTTTAATAGATAAGTACTCAGATAAAAAATTAACCTGCTCTAGAAACTGCGGAAATAGAGTAGCCATATTGAAACCAAGGGTATACCCCTTAGGATAACCCCATAATATGATTGCAAAAATTGCTTTGCACGGATCTTCTTTAGTTATAGAAAAAAGTTCGCCCCTAGAAAATGTGATCGTTTCTTGATTCGAAAGAGTATTCTTATAAAAGTCAATAAATGGCTCTTCATCCCCATACGGCTCCCAAATCTTTCTTTTGGTTTCAAAAGCCTGATCCTTGTAGGGTAGTTGCTTAATCAGTTCCGTGTAAGTAGCCAGTTCCATGAAATACTATCTGTTTTATCACAGTATTTCAAAAATAACGCATATATGCGTCTGTTTATCATTTGCTTATACCCAACTTTTGGACAGGTGATTAATGTAAAAAACAAGAAGTTGGCAGTTGCTATTGGCAACCGAATCAGGGAACTACGCAAAAAAGCTGAAATGTCGCAAGAAGAACTTGCTAACGAGGCTGATATACCCCTGTCCCAAATCGGTCGGATTGAAAGGGGCGAAAACAACCCTACTGTTTCAACTTTATATGTTATTGCTGACGCCCTTGGGTCTGATTTGAAGACGCTCGTGGATGTGACATTGTAGTTTTATTCTCAATTCCTTTATACAGTTAAAAATCATCAATATATCTCCCTATTGGATTTGGATAATTATTTTTAATTGCTTCAAATACACGAGTAACCCATTCGTCATTCTTAGCAGCCTCTTCACCTACATATCCATTATGTGCTCCATTTGTTTCAAGTCTGAAAAGAATTCCTTCTAAATTTCTATTACCAACAAACTTTGATAAAAATAAAATTCCCTCAGTAGTGACACGAAACTGCGTGTGTACAGAATCGTCCTCCGATGCTATAAGTTTTCGAACATTCTCTAGTGTAAACTCAATAGGATTATTTAAGTCAATTTGCATAAAAAAGTTTTTGATCAACATTGACGAGACTTTATAAAAGTATACAAAAAACTTAGTATAAATAAAATCTGAACACAAAAAAGCCCCTGTGAAACCACAGGGGCTTTTAAATTGTGCTAGTGTAATAAACGTAATATTCGTAATACGCTTTATGCTACTTTTCTATATTGCCCTTGATCAACGCGATTGATAGCTCCGTGTTTAATAAAGTCACCAATATACTTTTCAGCGGCATCATCCTTAATACCTTGCACCTTTCGGATTTCAGTGTATTGCTTTTTACTAAACGCTTCTGGTAGAGCTTCAAATAAACCACGTTGTCTCGAATTCAACTTAGAAAGTAATACTGAGCCTTCTAAACGCTTAAATACAGAAACTAAATGAATCAGTAACGTTTCTGTAATTACTAGAGCGGCGTCAACTTCTTTTTTACTTACATATAGAACTTCTGGTAACCATTCATTGTCTTCAAGATGTCTGAATATAGTTAGCAGCATAGCAATACGATAAAATATCAATCCATGTCTGCGAATACTTGCTACAATATCATCTCCGTGATCTAAATGCAGCGCTTTAAGCTTTTCAGAAAAGAATACATTTATTCGCTCGGTTTGCTCTTCGGGCATTCTGATAATTGTTTCTGTACTTTGAAGTTGTTTCTCCCACAGTTCGAGCATATAATCTGAAGCTGCATCAAAGAAAAGTTCACGATTGGAATTGGGGATAGCAAACTGATCCTTCCATACTATATCACTTTTGAAATCGTAAAAACAAAATCGACTGGTAAGACCATTTTCAATACTCTGTACTAACCTTTGAATTTGATCTGGTGTTCCACTAAGCACTGTTGAAAGGCAAGGATTCTCGACTTCGATCATTTCATTATTCTGTCTTCGAGCCATTGAAACAGTTTCATGATGTGTCGCTTTGCGCAGTACAGTGCTAAAGTTACCCCAATCAGTTTGCAATGCTTCAGCCAAAGCATCACCCTCGGTTTCAAAGATTATTCCGAAATTTTCATTTGTACACAATAATTGAATCATCTTAGATATTGATGTATTAGCTGGAATAAACAATGCTTTCTGCTCTGGTTCAACAGGCTTTTCCAAATCAGGATTACCCTTGACATTAGCCTCATAATAAGCTTTATCAGCTAAGTACTTGCTATACTCTTTTCTAAAGGCAACTTTCAAATATTGATTAATTTTACTACCTAACCTTTTAGCATACTTCATTAAACCTTTACCCGCAGAAGCTGGGGCAGATATAAATACATATAAATTTGCAGCAACCTTTCCATGTCCATAATAACCCCTTACATTAGGAAACAAAGAGCTGGTAACACCAAGAGTCGACAACAAAATCAAATCACGTTCAATCGGATCAGAAAATTGAAGAGACACGCCCTTTAAGAATTGTGGCAAACCAGCGTATAACCAGTCTGGCAAAACAGGTACTTCTTGTTTAAAATGAACGACATCTGTTATAATTTCGCTTACTACATCAGATTTAATTTCATCTACTCTAAGAACTGAATCTTTTATCAGCTGATGTAACTCACCTACTGGTAATTTAACTTTCATGTAATCGGAAACATCTTTTACAGGATAGCCTGCTATAACTTCAGGCAAGTTGCAAATTGAAGTTTTAAAGCTTTTGCATAGCTCTTTATGAATATTTTCCGATCTGCGTTTTCCTGTTACATCGTTATCATACATGATAACGATATTTTTATACGCATTGAATAAATCAGCAGTTAAATGCTTAGGAACAGCTGCAGTTTCACTATTTAAGGATATAGCATCATATCCTAAGCTAGTGAGCGTTAATACATCCTTCTCGCCTCCTGTAAGAATAAGGGTATCAGGAAATGCTTTTGCTTTATGAGCGCGTGCAAATACCTGTTTAAATCCGAAAACAAAATCCTTTTCTTTTGAACCCACATAAAAGAATCCTTTGGGATGTGGGGTATATATTTTTGAAAAGTATACATCTTCGTAAGCGATAGCCAGTTCCTTAAAAAAACGTGTTCGTTGATCACCATCCTTTGTTATATAGTCACAGCTTTCGATTGCTTTTACTTTATATTGACGCAGTACTGATTCTGTTATACCAAACTGTTTAAAATAACGATATGAATCTGCATAACCATCTTTACCTTTATACTGAAGTTTAAATCCAAAAATATTTATGACATTAGAATCAGTTCTTTTTTCATTGAACTCAAGTTCTAAATCGTTTGCCATCAGCTTAAGGATCTCAAAGAAATTTTTCTTTACGTCAAGCTCATAATAATTAGCAGCGAAAGAAAAGACATCACCTTTGAAATCTTCATTACCAAAATCATTGAACATCCATCTTTCAGTATCTGGGTTAAAATATACACTCAATCCAGGTTTAGTATCCTTATAAAAAGGGTTATATGTCGGCTTACAATTATAATCATTTGCTAATTCGAGTTCCGGAATTACAAACTTATAAAAATCAAAGCCACCATTTGATTGAAGCAATACACTTTCTTTATTGCTTCTTTTAGCTGTTATACTCATTTTAATACTTGTTAAATTTGTTTGCTAATTTATTAATTGTGTTTTGTGCTTCAATAGGATTCTGCAAAAGGAACTCCTTAACATCTTCTATATCAAAATAGATCAGCTTTCCATGTGGTCTATAAAATTTGATTTTATTTTCAGACGTTAAATGATACGCTTGATGTTTAGAAATTCCTGCATAAAAGCAGAACTCATCCATTGTAAGAACGTTCTTTTGAGATGCGAGTAGAGCCTTTATCTCTTTCAACTCACGTAATAACTCATCCATGATGTCAAAGAACTTTAAATGTTAACGATTGTTCGATTTTCACAAGGCAGAAACGCCTTGTAACTATTAGAGAAAGAATCTAGTTTCCTGAAGGTACTCTTCAGTTAATCTGTAACTGACGGGAAGCTCATCAACCCGACTTGATAACGGCTATACGGTGTACTATAAGTTGGCTAATGTGTGCCCAATGTGGCTATAATAGTGCCTTTAAGATGTACTTTAGTGTATAGTATTTCTAAAGTAAACAAAAAAAATGACTTGGCAAAATTGCCAAGCCATAGTAAGAAATTCAATTTTTAGAAGTTAATAGCTAAGTCAATTTTACTTGCTGCTTCAATTTTTTTCTTGTCGATAACCTTTGCATATATCTCAGTTGTCTTTAAATGCTTGTGACCTAGTAATTTACTTACAGTATATATGTCAGTATCCATAGAAAGCTGAAGTGTAGCAAATGTGTGCCTAGCGCAATGGAAAGTGATTTTCTTTGTTATGCCTGCTTCAACTATCCAATCCTGAAGCTGCTTATTCATATGTGTGTGATAAGATAACTCTTTGAATATGGGTGTGTTGGCATCCTGCTTCTCACCTAAAATTTTTACAGCTTGATCCGACAATGGTAATATCTCAGCCCCTTTTGTTTTCTTCTGTATATACTCAAGACTCCAACCTCCATTTTCTGCGTGTCGAATTTTATCCCAACACAACGCTTTTACATCACTCCATCTTAATCCTGTTAATGTACTGAATAGAAAAGCCTTTTTAAGTAAATCATTTTCACACTCCGTAACAGCTAAAGCTTGCAGCTCTTCTAAAGTCAGAAATTGACGATGAGTATTCCCCGCTTTTAAACTCTTAACCCGACTACTCGGATTCTCTTTAATCATTTTATTCATAAAAGCTTCTTTTAGTGCAGCTTTGACTTTATTATAGTATGAAAGTGCAGAGTTAGCTTCCAATTTTCCTTCGCCTCGTCTGACTACATTTCCCTGTAAGTATTGCTTAAATCCTTCGAGGAAATTATCATCGATTTGATCGAGCGAATAATCTTTCCCTTTAGAGTAAGTTTTAAGATGTTCGTAAACGCTTTGCCAATTGCCATAGTTGCCGTTTGAATCCTCACGCTTTCTGTCTGCTAGCTTTTTAAAATAGTCAAGAAAACTAATTTTACCCTTTACGCTACTAGTAAATCCATGGCTTGTTGTTTGCTGATCAATGATTCGTTTGGCTCTAATATTTTCAGCCAAACTCATGGTTTGCTTGTTATGATCTTTCTCAATATTTGATTTTGGCGAAACGAATATTTGCAGATTCAACCATTCGTATTGAATTTTTGCACCGGGGCGAAGATTATATGCCAAATAAAGGCTTGCCATTTGTTTCTTTCCTTTCTTCTGATTCTCGAGGGATAATCTGCCTACTCGTTTTCTGAGGTGAATTTTCATATTTTTAACGGTTTTAGTTACTAATTGATATACTAACCTTCCGATTAGTAACTGAAACTGCCAACAGTACCCGCTATTTATGCGGGCTTTCATTTCGAAAAATTTAAAAAGGTACTTTCTATCATAGAAAATACCCTGATTTTTCCGTTTATTAGGAATGTTACGAATACTACAATCACTATAATGTGATGTATTTAATGATGAGATAAGAAAGGAGTGTTTAAAATCGATTTTAATACGCTTTAATCGCTGATCCCACTCTTGACTGATGAGATATATACATGAAGAAAGAAAAACACAATAAACCTTGTTTAAATACCTATATAAACCTAAGCCACAAAACACACTCAATTTAGCAGGGTTAGGTGTTCTCCACTAATAAAGGAAATACACCAAAATCTTGATTGTTATAGCTGTCATTCACCTTTAGACTAGATACGTTTAGTCTAGGCTCCTGTATCGATTGTCGAATCTATACAATCGTAATACCCGTGGTATTCGTAATAATTGTAGTAAACACAATATTAAGGGTGATATACAAACCTCGAAAAATCAAGCTGACAACACTATGTACTCCTTCGCCAGATAAATGTGTGACACTTGCTGGGTTAGATGTGCTTCACTTATTGAGTAAATCGATGAGTTTCTACATATTTAGTTCACTGAATCAACGCATCCAAATGCTGCCGCTTAATTAAATGCTTCTTTCCTATTCGTGAAGAAACGATACGTTTCTCCTTTATCCATCTCCTCAGAGTTAAATGAGTGATGTTTAGTAAAGCACTTGCTTCCATTATAGTAAGTAACTCTTTTCCTGCCAGCTCAGGGAAATTTACCTTAGTTCTTATCTTTCCTGTAATAGTAGCCTCAACTTTAGCGATCTCAATTTTTTCTTGCCTTGCTACATACTTATAGGCTTTCCTACTACAATTATGTGAGCAATATTGTGTTTTTGTTGTCCTAGCGATGAATTTGCTATTACAGAACCTGCAAATTCTTTCGACATGCATGTTGCTACTCATGGTGTTTGTGTGTTTTTATGCACACCTTCCTACTATTTTTTGGCGGTTCGCAACCTTATGTGATAGTGCAAGCAAAACATATTAACCATGCACAATTTTGAATTGCATCCTGAATTTTATAATCAGCTTATACTCCTCACTGAGGAAGAAAAGAAAGACCCGTCATCTGTTATTAAACAGTTTTTTGAGGATGTAAAACTAGTTGAGGCTAGAATGCACTTGCATAATCTATTGGAGGTTGCTCTTACTCGACCTAATACTATCTATGATGATGCAAGAGAGAGGGATGCCGTGTTATGTTTTATTAAACAGTTAGAGAAGTTGCTAGAGGCTGGGTATAGTTTATCTTATTAGTCTTGAGATTAGACCTCACCCCTTTCTATTACGTGATAAATCTAACCGTATTCTTTGTCTGTCTATAAAAACCTTAGACACATATACATCAAGAGCCTGTCCCACTAACATATTATCTTGAAAATTTTTATACTCGTGACCAGCTTGGTCAAGAGATTCTTTCGGCAGTGTCCCTATGTAATTGTTTGGCAATTGAACTTGAACATAATTTGGCGTAATTGCAGTTACTTTTCCAGAGAATGACATACCAACTTTTAAACTTTGATGGATTATAGGCCAAGGATTATTCTCAAGTTGCCTTATACTACATTGAATCATTTGGTTTACATTATCTACTGCTATTACTTTTACACTTATCTTCTTTCCGACAAATTCTGCTACTTGATTATCTGTTAAAAAAAACCAAGATGCTTCCGCCATAGGAATATAAACCTCTAAAATATCTTTATAAATACAATTGAAATGCAACATGCATTTAGAATTTATAAAAACTTCAATAATATCATTCTCTTTAGGAAGGTCAATTTTATTCCATGGATTATTTTCAGGATGTTTCAAAGTCAAATAAATAAGGTTTGAACCTTTATCGATTTTCTTTATCAAGAAATCGAACTCTTTCCCTATCTCAAGAATTTCCTTGCAGTTCGAGACCTTAATCCAAGAGCATTCTTGCTTAGTAATGTATCCAGTCATCCCAAGTACATTAACCATACACTCATTTGTAGATATGTCCTCAATTACTCCCTTTACTTTAACTCCCTCTTTAAGTCCATATTCATTTAATTTTTCTTCAAAAAGAGCATCAGCATACACATCATTTCGAGCCACAAATGCAATTTTTAATTCATTTTTATTTCTAAAATTTGCATTTTCATACGAAGTCCTAATTACTTTTTTTACAAACACGTGATCATGATTGTTTAATGCTTTGAGTAATCTATCAAAGAAATGAAAAGCAGGATAGTAGGAAATAATATAAATACTTTCGCTACCCTTATCCAAGTTGGTTTTTAATCTTTTGAGATATGGTTTCAACCCTTGAGTATCAGCACGCTGAGCTTTAGCCAACAAAATAGTACTGACCTTAAACGGTGGTATTAAATATTCAAGTTGAATTTCTGATCCTCTTTCTCTATCAACTATAGTTAACAAATACTCCAAAAATGAAAGTACTTGTTCCGAGTAATCAGAGACATCATTATTCGAATAAAGAAAATGGCTAAGACCGTCAAGCTCATTCAAAAAAATTGGAACTAAAAAACCATTTTCATCTAGCCTCTGAAGTTTAAGGATCAGGGAACTAATTTGAGAATCAACTTCGGTTTGTGGATCTAAAAAATATTTTTTAAATGATACCTTACCATGCGTCCCCAACTTATCGGATAATTTTTTAAGGATTGTCAAATCGATAGAACTAGTACAAGTGGAGTTAATGTTTTTCCTTATTAAGGGGCATAATACATGCGGTAAGGCAGTATGAACTGCAGATAAGATATTTCGTGTTTGATCATCTTCTTCTTTTAGCCTTAATATCAATGTGCCATTTTCTGATAAAATTGGATCAGTTGGATTTTCTACCCATTTCACTTTAACTTTATACTTATCAGAAGTCGACAATTGTGAGAATATACTTGACGTAAGAAATTCATTAACGTTTGATGCTACTTTTGATTCAATATGACTTTTAGAAAACCATCTCAGAAGAACAAAAAAAGGTCTTGTCAAAAGTGCTTTAATTTTAACAGCACGATCTGGTTCTTGAACTATGAGAAATAAGATGATTAATAGGCATGCGGGCAATAACCCATACCTTAAAAACTGTTCAACAATTTTATCCATAAGTTAGTTAGTAGATTTATCTATACAATCCGGTTCATCGCAAAAAATTATTGCAGACTCGTTAATAATTTTAAAGGCAAATAAGTTCGTCCACGTAATTTGTTTTTTACAATTATAACAGCATACCTCCCCTTTGTCAATCAATTCACTGATGCCAAATCTGTCGAGAATTGCCCGAAGATCTTTGTCGTGAACTGCTGGTATTTGAATTTTCTTTTCCATTTTACTTACTACATATTGTAATATACGATAAAATAACAATATTTATAGACCAATTCCTAGCTTTTTGCTAATCATTGCGTATCATACTGTATCATTGTTACCCATAATTTCCCCCTCACTTCCCAAATCTGTTACAAATAATGAGTAGTAACCGAAATAGGCACAACTAATGGGCTACTAAAGGCAGGAAAAGGCAAAGAAAGGCAACTATAATCCGTTGATATAGAAGGTAAAGTGCACAGAACGTGCACCAATCGTGCACTGGCTACTTTCCGATACAAAACTTACTAAATATAAAATCCAACTGATCCTCATTGGTAATCTCTCCCGTAATGAGACCGAGATAATGTAAACATTGACGGATATCCAAGGCCAGCAGGTCACCGGGTATTTGGCTATCAATTCCGGATTGCGCTTCTTCGAGCGATTGGGATAGTTTCAACAAAGCATCATGATGGCGTGCATTGGTGACAATTGTTGCTTCGGTATTCACATCACCACTAATGGCTTTTTGCGTGAGTGCTTGTTTGAGAATATCAATTCCCGTCATAGATTTTGCAGAGATGAGTATGGCTGATGGGATATGGGTGATGGCATTCACCTTTCCAGTATCAGCTGTATCAATTTTATTGGCTACCAGCAAATATTGAATGTGTTTATCCTTAAGGTTTTGTTCAAATGCCTGTAGTTCTTTCACAGCAGTACTATTGATGTCAAAGAGATACAATACAATATCTGAAGCATTCATTTTCTCCAGACTTTTCTCTACACCAATTTGTTCTATTTCATCTGTTGTATGTTCTCTGATACCTGCAGTATCCACCAAACGAAACAGAATACCATTGATATTGATGACCTCCTCAATGGTATCTCTGGTGGTACCTGCAATATCACTAACAATGGCTCTGTTTTCATTGAGTAATGCATTGAGCAAAGTAGATTTCCCTGCATTGGGTTTGCCAATAATAGCTACTTGCACGCCATTTCGTATCACATTCCCTAATGAGAATGAGCGAATGAGTTGTTGTGTAGAATGATGTAGTTCGGCGATGAGCGCTTTCAATTCTTTTCTGTCTGCAAACTCTACATCTTCCTGAGAAAAATCCAGTTCCAATTCAATCATCGCTGAAAAGCGAATCAATTGTTCTCGCAACTGTTTGAGATCAGAAGAAAATCCACCACGCATATTATTCAGTGCCGTTTTTCTGCTGGCTTCTGTATTGCTGGCAATCAAATCCGCTACGGATTCTGCTTGTGCCAGATCCAGTTTACCATTGAGGAAAGCACGTTGTGTAAATTCACCGGGCTTAGCCAATCTCGCTCCTCGTTTTGTTATGGCCCCAATCACCTGCTCCTGAATAAAAGGTGAACCATGACAACTGATCTCGATCACATCTTCGCCTGTGTAGGATTTCGGACCTTTAAAGAGCGCGAGTACCACTTCATCTAATACCTGATCCCCATCTTTCAAATAACCTACCTGTAAAGTATGTGAAGCTTGTGCAGACAAATCTTTGGAAGGAAATAATGCATTCAGAATCGAAAAGGTATTTTTTCCACTCACCCTGATCACACCAATCGCACCAATACCCTGTGGCGTAGCCAATGCAATAATCGTATCATCCCAGCCTGACAGGTGTATGGACATGTGTAGAGTTTTGGCAAAGATAGGATGGATGAGAAGGTAAAATTCAAAAGTAAAAAGTCAAAAAATGGAATACATCACCAATAAAATGGCTCTGCTTTTTGATTTTTGACTTTTTACTTTTGATTTATGCTCACTGCTCCGTCACTCTAAACGTAATCGCCTGCTTATGTCTATACACTACGAGTTTGCCATTTTGGTTGGCGGGTATCCAATTAGGGCCTTTTTTGATCACTCGTATGGCTTCTTCCTTGGTACCATAACCGGGATCATTCTCTGCTTTTACATCACTCACTTTCCCATCTTTGTCTACAATAAATGTTACGATCACGGTGTATTGACTTGGAGGAGCTCCGTTTTCTATCGGAATATCACTGTTTAAATTTTTTTCCAGGTAGCGGGTCCAACCCTGTAGACCTCCGGGAAACTCTGCAGGTATTTGAACAGGAATAAAGTCTTTGGTATAAACATCTGCATTGGATTCTTTCAGTTTTACGACATCCGTTGTTTTTTCAACTGGAGGCACAACAACCCCAATATCTTCTGCTCCTTCCATTTTTTCCAATCCAATTTTTACAGCATCATAATCCTTTACTTCTAACATCACATCATCCTCTTTCACCAATTCATCTTCGACTATTCTAGGAGCAGTTAATACTTCTTGTGCTACGTTCGGTTTTTCAATTTCGGGTTCTGGAGGTTTCACTTCTTCAACAGGTGGTTCTTCTACTTTACTCAATTCAATTTCCGGTCCCACATACATAATGTCATTCTTATCGGTTTTATTTTTTGCAAGAATGGAGCCTACTGTGAAAAGCAGACAAACCACAAACATCAATGATAGTGCTAGTTTCATGCGTTTGTTATATTTTATGCGCAATTCATAAGCACCATAAGCTTTGTTACGATTGGCGAAGAGAATATCCAGGATATCATTTCGCGAAGTGAATTTCTTTTCCATGGCGTTAGGTTTATTAATGAGATACGCGCGGAAAGAAATTCCATAAGTGAAAGGTGAGAAGTGGACAGTGAATAGTCAGTAGTGAGTGGAGAAGATGTTTGTGAATTGTCAATTGTGAATGGTGAATGATATGCTACGAATAGAATATAAATTATTGACAATTCACAATTGACCATTCACACTCACTACTGACTACTCACTACAAAAAAAAGCCACCCGCAATTGCAGATGGCTTTTGAAAAATTATCAGTCAAAAGATTACTCTTCTGATACCATGAATGTGATACTTTGTTTGTGACGATAGATTACGTTACGTCCGTTTTGAACGGCAGGTTTCCAGTTGGGCCCTCTTTTGATAACGCGTACTGCTTCGTCTTTGGTTCCGTATCCAGGATCATTCTCAGCTTTTACTTCACTGATACCACCCGTTTTATCCACGATGAATGAAACGATCACTGTGTATTTACCTGGGGGTGCTCCATTTTCAACAGGAAGATCTCTGTTCAGGTTACGCTCGAGGTATTTGGTCCAAGCAGGTAACCCACCGGGGAATTCTGCAGGGATTTGTACCACAGTAAATACCTTATCGTAATCTTCTTCTTGTTTGGGAGCTTCTACCACACCGGTACCTTTTACTTCTACCGGAGGGGCAACGATACCTTCATCTTTGATACCTTCCTGATTGATGGTACCGATCTTGGTATCTTCCAGTTTTTCCACTTCCTTGATCTCTTCTTCAGGCTTCACTTCTTCATCCTTCACAATTTTGGGAGGGGTGAATTTAGTGATCTCCACTTTAGGTGGCTCCTGTTTAGGAGGTGGAGGCGGAGGTGGAGGTTCGGGTTTTTTATCTTCCTGCTTAACATCTTCCAAGCTCACATCTTCAACGAAGATCTGTGTCTTGTTCTTGTCGCCGGAATTAGCAACCAATGAACCTACGAGGAAAAGCAGACACACCAATACAGTACCTATGATTGCGTAAGTGATACGCTTGTTGTAGGTTCTGCGGAGTTGGTACGCGCCGTACTCTTTGTTTCTACCCTCGAAAACGATATCAAGGATATCCGCGGTTAAAATTTTATTTACGTCCATTGTTAGGTCTTTAAATAGTATGATTCATTGTGTGGTTTTTTCCACAACTGAAAATCCAATTAGTTGGAAGCAGAAGCTGCACCGGCAGCATCTGATAATTTAACCAATTGCTCTTCAACAGGTGAAATATCCACAAGCGCATAACGCTTTAATACATTGATGGTCATTTCATCCAGAATATCCACCACATTTTTATAAGTGCTTTCAGATGAAGGCTTCAATACTACCACTAGGTCTTTCTCATTAGTACGTGCTTTTTTCTCGAGCAGTACGGTACGAATTTCCTTGAAAGTAGATGATTTGAAATTAGAACCATCGGGTGCCAACTGACCTTCGTAGTAGAAAACATTATTGTCTTTTCCTAACAGAAGGGTGATAACACCTGATTCTTTTGCCTTATTCTGATCCTCCGGATTATCCGCATCTTTTGGCAAAAAGAGCTTCATAGCCGTAGGTTGACTCATCGTTGTGGTGAAGATAAAGAATGTGATGAGTAGGAAGCCCAGGTCTACCATGGGCGTCAAGTCAACACGGGTTGAAAGTTTCTTCCCTTTTTTGACCCCGGGGCCTTTTTTGTGGCCCCCGCTACTCGAGGTATCCATTTCTGCCATAACGGTAGAATTTAGTTTTCGTGAGTATTTTGTTTACTGTTTCAACAGTGCTTATTCTTCTCTTTTTTCACCTGCCATGGTTTTCTTCCACAGTTCGGTACCGGCCGGTACACTCTCAGGATTGGTGATCATCTGAAACTTCAGTTCATCATTTTTCTTGAAAGCGTCGATAACGGCTTTGAATGCAGGGTACTTGGCAGCATTATCGCCTTTCACCAGCAGGTTCATCTTAGAACCCAGGTAAGCATCTTTGATAGCTCTCATCCAAACATTCATCTGATTGTCGGTTGAATCCAACACAGGAATTCCGGGGAGCTTATCACCTTTACGCTGTTCCTCGGGTAAAGAGAGAAAAGAGGCCATACTGCTGAACGGAGCACCATAGAAACCCGCCTTTTTAAACGCTGCAACATTCATGTTGAGATTCAGGTTGGTATTCAGATAGGTACATACCGCTTCTTTCTTTTGTTCATCATCCATCGTAATAAATACCTTACCATCCTTGTCGATCGTAATCATTACAATGTCCTTATCGGGAGCTACTTTGGCGGCCACAGAGTTAGGTGTGGTTACCGCAATAGCTTCAGCCGGTTTGAACTTTGTAGTTAAGATAAAGAACGACAACAGGAGAAAGGCCACATCGCACATGGCTGTCATGTCGATATTGGTACTTTTACGAGGTAATTTGGCTCTTCCCATTGTTAATTATTTATATGCATTCACTAATTAGATTCAAAACATTTGATTTTCCATACAAACAATCAACGATTATTTGTAGTTAGCAGCAAAGCTTTGAGTTAAAGTGAATCCAGACTCATCGATACCATAAGTGATACCATCGATACGTGTAGTAAATACGTTATACATCACGATCGCGATAGCAGAAGTACCGATACCCAGTGCTGTATTATACAAGGCCTCAGAGATACCTTGAGACAGTTCACGAGCAGCTTCTCCACCACCTTCATCACCTAATTTAGAGAATGAACGGATCATACCCAATACGGTACCGAACAGACCCAGTAGGGTTGCTACAGAAGCGATGGTAGACAAGAACACGAGGTTCTTCTCCAACATTGGTAATTCCAATGCAGTAGCTTCTTCGATTTCTTTTTGGATATTCAATACTTTCTGCTCTGTAGCCAATTCAGTATTGGTGATCATTTCTTTATACTTACGCAGACCTGCTTTCATTACATTACCTACAGATCCTTTTTGCTTATCGCACTCAGCCAACGCCTTATCTACTTCTTTATTAGCTAAGTGAAACTGTACTTTGCGGATGAACTCAGCGATATTACCAGCACCAGTAGCTTTTGATACAGTCAGGAATCTTTCAATACTGAAAGTAACAGCAGTAAGGAAGGTACCAATCAGGATAGGTACTACGATACCACCTTCATACATCTTTGTAAATGTACCTTTTGGACCAGCATGTGACGGCCAGAACCAATGGCTTGGATCAGGATCCGGATTTGTAAAGTTACCTGCACTACCTAATACTACGCGCCAGATAAAATAACCGCCCAGGATACATAAGAGGGGGGCAAGTGTTGCAACTAAATTACTGCTCTTCTTTGGTTGAACAGACGTTGTGCTTTTTGCAGCTGTTGCAGTTGGTTTTGTCTCAGCCATGATTCGATTGATTTTTGTTTTTTAAAATAACAGTTGATTTAAGAAATTCCTCGCAATGCTAATGAAAAATCTTTGAAGTCACTCAAACACCGTTTCATCAGTCCGAAAGGGGTTACAAAATAGGTAATTTCCTGAAAGCGACAAATTTGATTCAGCAAAAAACCGCATTTATCCGCTATTTCAGGGGTGGCAAGATAAGAGGAATACAAGTACCCTCAAGACCTTTTCACCGACCCAAATTAAAGATTTTACCATTCATACAACACTATCCTAAAAAAAAATTGTTGATTCCTTTACCAACCTATCTTTAACGATTATTCAAAATCATTTTACACTGAAACAATGAGAAATTATTTTATCGCAGCAGCAATGCTGGCAGCGACCGTGTCGTCAGCGCAGAACCGTGATACGACCCGACCTGCAGGTGCACCTCAGTTGAACAATCTTCAAGCCCCTAGTGGCTTTCCAGGCGCTCAACGTCAGGGACCCCGTTCTTACAAGGACGTTATTACCAATAAAGCCATCTCTCAGAAAGGGATGATTACAGTACATAAAGTAGAAGACAAATACTACTTTGAAGTACCTAACAATATTTTGGGTCGTGAGATCTTGGCTGTAACCCGTTATATCAAAGTACCTGCCATTTCCGGAAACGGAAGAGGTGCTTATGGCGGAGAAGTAGCGAATCAACAAACCCTTGCTTTTGAAAAAGGACCGAGCAATAATGTTTTCCTGCGTACCATCACCCTGGTGAACGCTGCTGATCCTAAAGACGATATCTATCAAGCCGTTACGAATTCTAACTTGAACGCCATTGCGGCTGCTTTCCCTATTGCTGCATTTGGTAAAGACAGTGCCTCTGTAGTATTGGATGTAACTGATTATTTCAAAGGAGATAACCAAGTCGTAAGCATCAATTCAAATATTAAACGTTCATTGGGACTGGGTCCGATTGCTGCGGACAGATCTTATATTCAGAAGATCAGTACTTATCCGATCAATACTGAGATCAGAAGTGTTAAAACATTTAATGCTGCCGGAGCTGCTCCAGCAGGTTTTGGTGGACAAGGTGGGGGTGCTTCTATCCCTGCTGCGAATGCTGCGGGTGCGGTAACCATAGAACTGAACACATCCATGTTATTGTTGCCTGAAAAACCAATGACTCCTAGAATTGCTGATAAGCGTGTAGGTTTCTTCACAGATGATTATGTACTTTTTGGTGACAATCAACAAAAGGTAGAGAATAAAGAATTCGCTGTTCGTTGGAGATTGGAACCAAAAGATGAAGATGTTGAAAAATGGAAAAGAGGCGAACTTGTTGAACCCAAAAAACCCATTATTTATTATATCGATCCTGCTACTCCTAAGCAGTGGAGAAAGCACCTGATCCTTGGTGTAAACGATTGGCAGAAAGCTTTTGAAAAAGCCGGATTCAAAAATGCTATCCTAGGTAAAGAGTGGCCTGAGAACGATACCACCATGAGTCTGGAAGATGCTCGCTTCTCTGTGATCCGCTATTTCGCATCTCCTACTGAGAACGCTTATGGTCCGAATGTACATGATCCAAGAAGTGGTGAGATCCTGGAAAGCCATATCGGCTGGTACCATAACGTAATGAAACTGGTACATGACTGGTATATGGTGCAAGCTGCCGCTACAGACCCACGTGCCCGCAGCATGAAGTTTGATGATGACCTGATGGGTGATCTGATTCGCTTTGTGTCTTCTCACGAAGTTGGACATACGCTTGGTTTGCGTCACAACATGGGTAGCAGTAGTAAAACTCCGGTTGATAAACTGCGTGACAAAGCTTGGGTAGAAGCCAATGGACATACTGCTTCTATCATGGACTATGCGCGTTTCAACTATGTAGCACAACCGGAAGACAATATCAGCAAAGCAGGTTTATATCCTCGTATTGGTGATTATGATCAGTGGGCAATTCGTTGGGGTTATGGATATATTCCTGGTAACAATGAAGAAGAAGTAAAGAAAAACAGCAGTCAATTAATTACTGAAACGCTGAAAACCAATCCACGTACTTGGTTTGGCACTTATGAGTCAGGTAACCAAGCTGATCCTAGAAGTCAGAGCGAAGACCTGAGTGATAATGCTGTGAAAGCAAGTGATTATGGTATCAAAAACTTACAGCGATTATTGGCTGGTTTACCTGAGTGGACCAAAGAAGAAGGTGATCTGAATACCAATATTGCAACTATGTACGGACAGTTATTAGGACAGTATCGTCGTTATATTGGTCATGTTAGCCGTAACATTGGTGGCGTTTATGAAACCTTCAAAGTAGCTGAGCAGGATGAGCCGGTATATGAAGTAACTCCAAAATCTATGCAGCGTGATGCTTTGGGTTATCTGAATCGTCAGGTGTTCCAAACGCCAACATGGTTGATTGATAAAAAGATCTGGAACAAGATCAATCCTCCCGGTACTGCTGATCCATTGGCTTCAGCTCAGGAAGGCGCATTGGCCGGATTGCTGACACTTGACAGATTGAACCGTATGCAATATTGCGCTGATCGTTTTGGTGCAGATAAAGCCTACAGTGCATTGGAAATGATGAATGATCTTCAGTCTGACTTGTTCAGCGAACTGAAATCCAACAAAGCGATCGATAACTATCGCAGAATGTTGCAGAAAAGCTATGTCGACAAACTGAATTCACTTTTGAATCCTCCAACAACTACCATCACCGTTACATTTGGTGGTGGCGGATTCAACAATCCTTATGCATCAGGTGCAAACAGCCGTAGTGATGTATACAGTATTGCCCGTGCACAATTGACTCAGTTGCGTTCACAAGTGGTTGCAGCTGCTGCTACCAATCCTGACAAAATGAGTAAGATCCATTTACAGGATCTTGCAGAAAAAATCAAAAGAGCATTGGATCCTAAATAAAATGATCTTCTTGAATATAAAAGGCGCAGTAACCAAATACTGCGCCTTTTTTAATTTGATCCGCCTGAGGCGGATGGCAATTTGAAAATTTGACAATAATGGCATTCTTCAATAAATCAAATACCTCTTACCCTATCCCATTTTCAAATTTTCAAATTATCTCATTTTCAAATTGTACAATTTTCTAATTGCCACATTTTCTCCGTAGGAGTTCTTAGAACAAATTATCTTATATTGTGTAAAACCATTCCCATGCTGGAACCATGGCGCACCGGTAAGGTGATCAAAATAGAAGATGCGACCGAGTCAACTCGTCGCTTTTGGATTGAAATTCCGGAACTGAGTTCTTTTGATTTCAAACCCGGACAATTCATTACGCTTGATCTTCCTATTCATGAGAAAAAGAACAAGCGCTGGCGCAGTTATTCCATTGCCTCTGCGCCTGATGGAACCAATATCATTGAACTGGTTATTGTTTTATTGGAAGATGGGGCCGGCACCAATTATTTATTCAAAGAGGTACAAGTAGGCACAGAATTAACCCTTCGTGGACCTCAGGGTGTATTTACTTTACCGGAACATTTGGACAAAGATCTGTTTTTAATATGTACCGGAACCGGTATTGCACCTTTCCGCTCTATGGCACACCATATACATCAGCATAAAATCCCACATCAAAATATCCATATCATTTTTGGTTGTCGCAAAGATGGTGACTGTTTGTATGGGCCAGAATTGAAACAATTAGAAAAAGATGAACCGGGCTTTTACTATCACCCCGTTTTCTCACGTGAAGAGTCAGTTCAGGAAGGTGCATATAAAGGTTATGTACATGGTGTATATGAAGACTTACTTCGTATCCAAAAAACACCTGCTTACTTTTACCTCTGCGGCTGGAAAAACATGATCGACGAAGCCAAGCAGCGCATTATTGCTTTAGGATATGATAAAAAAGATATTCATCTGGAGTTGTACGGCTAGTTCTATTGATTATGGATGATTCTTGATCGCTACAGTTATAAAATAATCAAAGATCAGCTCTCTTTTATAAAGTACCTCATGCAATACCTGCATTCCTCTTTTGGTAAGTTTTTGATTGTACTCTGTAAGATTCAATTGAACGGGATGTAACATGTCACCGGGCAAAAGTTGGAATATTTTTTTGAGAATATTACTGCGATGACAATCCACAGAAATAACCATTACACCTCCCGGCTTTAAAGCGGCTACTAAACGATCATAACAACGTTCGATATCATTGACATGATTAATAGCGTTCATGCAAAAGATGATATCAAATGTTTCTTTCTGTTCTAAGGTTTCCAAAGGTTGATTTAAAAAATTGACCCATGGATAATTAGACGCATTGAAATGAGGTAATTCAGCATATTTATGCAACAGTGGATCAACAGCAGTTACATGATTATCTTCCAATACCATAAAAATACCTGCCGGACCACAACCTGCATCCATGATTTGTTGTTGCCCTTGAACAGTCAGAAACGGAGACAAAGTTTTGAGAACTGTATTCCAGTAGTCGCTTTTGTATGCTAAATATTCATCTACATTTTTAGACCGCAGATATTTTTGCCACCATTTATATTCCAGTTTCTGTGCAATCTTCCATTTAAGATTCGATTCTTTCATGCAGAGAGATTACGTTAAAGCTGTTAAAACCATGGATTTTATTTCACTCAAATGAACCCTCTCTTGTTTCATACTGTCGCGGTGACGAATCGTTACTGTTCCATCTTCCTTTGTTTGATGATCGATGGTGACACAGAATGGTGTACCGATGGCATCTTGTCTGCGATAACGTTTACCGATGGCATCTTTCTCCTCATAAAAACATTTAAAATGGGGCTTGCACTCGTCCAACAATTGCTTAGCAATCTCCGGCAATCCATCTTTTTTCATCAGTGGTAATATCGCCAACTTATTCGGTGCAATTTTAGCAGGTATACGCATCACTACCCTATTGTCTGAAGTACCATCTTCTTTGGTGATGGTTTCTTCTTCGTAAGCATGACTCAACACCAGTAAAAACATACGATCTAGTCCGATAGAAGTCTCTACCACATAAGGAATATAATTACCATAAGGCTTTCCGGTTGAAGGGTCTACATCCGCATCAAAATACTGTTGTTTCTTTTTGCTGTATTCCTGATGGCTCTTTAGGTCAAAATCTGTTCTACTATGAATACCTTCTACTTCTTTGAATCCGAATGGGAATTCATATTCAATATCCAATGCCGCATCTGCATAGTGCGCCAATTTCACATGATCGTGGTAACGATATTTTTCTGCAGGAATTCCTAAACTGGTATGCCATTTCAGTCGCGCGTCTTTCCAATAGTTATACCATTCCATTTGTGTACCCGGACGAACAAAAAACTGCATTTCCATCTGCTCGAATTCACGCATGCGGAATATGAATTGTCGGGCAACAATCTCGTTACGAAATGCTTTACCGGTTTGTGCAATACCAAACGGTATTTTCATACGGGCAGTTTTCTGCACATTCAAGAAATTCACAAAAATACCCTGTGCCGTTTCCGGACGTAAATAAATGGTATCCGCATCTTCAGCTACTGAGCCCAATTGCGTAGAGAACATGAGGTTGAATTGGCGGATATCTGTCCAGTTAGCAGTACCGCTTACACTACAAACGATCTTTTGATCATTCATAAGTTGTTTTAATCCTGTAAAATCCTCAGCTGCCAGCAAGCGATCCATTTCAGCCAATAAAGTATCTGCTTCATTTGCTTGTCCACTTTCTCTTAACTGATCTGCTTTTGCTTCCAACAAATGATCAACACGGTATCTTTTCTTACTGTCTTTATTATCGATCATCGGATCACTGAAATTATCAACGTGACCACTGGCTTTCCATGTCGTAGGATGCATAAAGATGGCAGCATCAATACCCACGATATTATCATGCATTTGAGTCATGCTTCTCCACCAATAATCACGGATATTCTTTTTCAATTCGCTTCCATAAGGACCATAATCATATACGGCACTTAAACCGTCATAAATCTCACTACTCGGAAATACGAATCCATACTCTTTGGCATGGGAAATAATAGCCTGAAAACGATTGTCTTGCTGTATGCTCATAACGCGGCAAAAGTAAGATTTTTTGAGTGAAGCCGTGATCTAGAAGCTACTAGCTGCTAGCCGCTAGCTTCTAGCTTTTGACTTGTAGGCAAGGAGCTATAGAAAATTATTCATTACTTAAACGTAGAAGCTAGCGGCTAGCAGCTAGTAGCTTTTCTCCCTTTCCTCACTTTTTTTTCGCCTTAATCGCTGAAAACCTATAGTTTTAATGCGCTCAAAAAAATATCACATGCTTAGAAACAGATGTTTTAAACTCTTATTGTTGTTACTGCCTGCATTTGGCTGGTCACAGCAAACAACAGAGTATCCGAATGATTATTTAAGTCCTGAGTTCCATGCCGGTCGTCGAGCTGCATTCAGGGAAATGATGCCTAACAATTCAGTGGGTGTTTTCTTTGCTTCACAAGTAAGGGTAAGAAATAATGATGTGGACTACCAATATGCGCAAAGCAAGAATTTTTACTATTTCACAGGATTGGAAGAGCCGAATGCTTTACTCCTGCTCTTCAAACAACCTGTAACGATCCTAGGCGCTACCGGTACCGAATTCATTTTCGTACAAAATCGTGACCCATTTAGAGAATTGTGGACTGGTAAAATTCTGGGAGTTGAGGGCGTTAAAAATAAATACAAGATCGCAAATGTGTTTACCAATGACAAGTTCACAGCAAATACATTTGATTTTAATACGGTTGATTCTGTATTAACTGCTTTTCGCGGTGAAGATATTTTCTCGAAATATAAAAGAGATCCTGATCCTCTATCTCGCATGGCAGGCATTGTAGATAGTTTAATCATTACCCATAACAAACCGATTGCCGGTCGTACCACTAACATGATCCTTTCTTCTTTACGTGGCATCAAACAACCGGAAGAAATTGCATTGTTGGAGAAAGCCGCTAAGATGAGTTGTGAAGGTCACAATGATGTGATACGTGCTATCAAACCCGGTATGACTGAATACCAGGCGCAGGCCATTATGGAATACCATTTCAAAAAGAATGGCTCTGAATATCCGGGATATCCCAGTATCAATGGCTCTTCAGAAAATGCGTGTGTGCTCCATTATATTACCAATCTGCGTCTGATGAAAGATGGTGATTTGTTATTGAGTGATTGCGCCGCTGAATACCATGGCTATACTGCTGATGTAACCAGAACTATTCCTGTGAATGGCAAATTCACACCGGAACAAAAAATCATTTATGAATTGGTACTGGAAGCACAAGACTCGGGTATTGCTGCTTGTAAACCCGGGAATCCTTACAATGGTGTTGATGCGGCTGCTCGTCGTGTTATCAACCGTGGATTGATCAAATTGGGTATTGCTGCTAATGAACAGGAAGCTCGTCAGTATTTCCCTCATGGTACTTCTCATCACCTCGGACTCGATGTTCATGATATGGGTGTAAGAGGATCACAGCTGCTACAAGAAGGTGCTTATCTGACAGTAGAGCCAGGTATTTATATTCCACCCGGAAGCAAATGCGACAAAAAATGGTGGAGTATTGGAGTTCGTATTGAAGATGATATCCTGATTACCAAAGATGGAAATCGAAATCTCTCCGCATCTTCTCCGCGAACAGTTGCTGAGATCGAGAAGATGGCTAAGCAGAAGAGTATCTTTGATAAAAATTAAAGGATCCAAGAATTAAGATTCAAGAGACAAGAAAGGCACAAGGTTCAAGCATCAATCTTGAATTTTGTGCCTTTTTTTATTTGCATCTTGAAACCTTCGTGCAGCTTGTGGCTTGCAACTTGTAGCCTGAAGTCCGCACCTTGTACCTTACTTGTACCCTGTTTCTTAATTCTTGAGCCTTCTACTGAAGTTTTTCATTATTCTTATGCCTGTCTTGGTCTCTCAAATTTTTCTTGGCAAAGTTTTTTTCCAATGCTTCTGTTAAGTTAACTCCTGTTTGATTGGCCAAACAGATCAATACCCACAATACATCAGCCATCTCATCTGACAATTCTTTCCCTTTATCAGAGTCTTTGAATGATTGTTCTCCATAAGTTCGAACCATCAAGCGACTCAATTCCCCGACTTCTTCCATTAAAATACCCAAATTGGTGAGCTCATTAAAATATCTAACACCGGTTGTATTGATCCAAGTATCCACCTGATTTTGTGCTTCCTGAATAGTCATAATCCAATATTTTATGTTCGAAGATCAGCATTGTCATGCATATTATTGAAAGAAAGCTAACATGGAGATGTATGTATTCTAAACTTCCGACCCAATGGGCTCTATGGTAAAATGGAATATAGCCCCTTGCCCATTTTCCGACTCCACCCAAATTCGTTCTTGCAGACTATCCATTACTTTTTTAACAATAGCCAATCCCATCCCTGTTCCTCCGTACTCATGTTTTGAATGCAACCTTTCAAATAACACAAATATTTTATCAAAATATGCAGGTTCAATTCCAATACCATTGTCTTGCACAGAAATAACCCATGCTTTGTCTTTCCAAATCGCTGAGACAGTGATATCCGGTTTCCTATCGGGATGACTATATTTTAAAGCATTACTGATCAAATTTTGAAGTACCTGAAAAAGAGGTGCCCGATAATAATGGATCACCGGTAAATCTTGATAATGTATTGATGCAGATTTTTCTTCAATGGTCTTACTATGCAAAATGCAAATCTCGTCCATTAGTAAACCAATATCTACAAATTCAGGCTTGAACTGAGTCTGATCAATACGGGAATACTCGAGCAGATCCAGTATGATCTGCCTCATACGTTTAGCACCATCACTGGCAAAATATATATACTGACGTCCTTTATCATCAAGTATATCACCATACTTTTTTTCGATCTGTCCTAAGAAACTCGTGATCATACGAAGAGGTTCTTGCAGATCATGTGATGCTATAAATGCAAACTGCTCCAGCTCCTGATTTTTTACTTTCAGGTCTTCTAAGGTTTTCTCTAACATCAAATTTTGACGATCTCTCTCGATTCGCATCTCCTGCTCCATCCGCAAAGCCCGATCCAAACTGTTAAATACTCTTGGTATCAGTGCAGATGATGTAAATCCCAGAAAAATCAAATTGGTACATACGGCAAACCATTCAGAAACATTATGTGCAGGACTCTCTCTCCATGGAAGTATATTCATGGAAATTATAATCGCTGTTACTAAACAAATTGCCAGATTGATAAAAGCAGGGTAAAATGCGTATTGATTAGGGAAAATAAGAATACAAAAATAAGAGGCCGCCAACATATACAAGAGTCCGGGACCCGAAGTTCCAATCAACCAAACAAAAGTTACCGCAATAAAATAAACACAAAAAACAAATAAGGCTTTCCTTAACTGTAAGGATAAGGTCGGTAAAAAGCCAATAAGGAATATTAATAGAACAGCAAGCGTATCAATCAATACAAGTGAATATAAACCCAAATGCCAACTATAATAAACACCCGGAATGTATGCTATTAATGAAAGCGGTAAGGTATAGATAATCGCGTTGGCAAACAATCTTGTTTTCCAGTAGTGTATATTATTGATGGGTATCTGATCTAGACAAAAATTGTTTTTGATATGTTGTTTATAACGCTTCCAGATACCCATGACGATTATTTTGGAATCGTGAAATAAAAAGTACTCCCTTTACCTTCCTCCGACTCTAACCATATTTTTCCGCCCAGATTTTCGAGAATTTTTTTCACAATAGCCAAGCCCATTCCGGTTCCTTCGTATTCATTCCTACTATGTAGTCTTTGAAAAATTTCAAATACCTTTTCATGAAACTCTTCACTAATGCCAATTCCATTATCTGCAACACTAAATAAATAACAATGCTCCATTACTTCACTTTTTATCATGATCCTTGGCCTTTCATTATCTTTTGAATACTTCAGCGCGTTTCCGATTAAATTTTGAAATATTTGTGTCAACGGCACTTTATAAAACTGTATCACCGGAAGTTCATCATAATGAATCGATGCATTTTTTTCGATCATACGTTGGCGCTGTAAAAGCTGTATTTCATCTATGATCTGATTTACTTCGATTGTTTCCAATATACTATCATGCTTACCCACCCTTGAATACTCGAGTAAATCAAGAATGATCTGTCGCATTCTTTTAGCACCGTCTACCGCATAATGTATGTACTGATTAGCCTTATCGTCAAGCTGATCATGATATTTTTTATGCAACTGGGTTAGAAAACTTGTGACCATTCTAAGCGGCTCTTGAAGATCATGCGATGCCACATATGCAAATTGTTCCAGTTCCGCATTTGAAACCGCTAAATCTTTTGCTTTTGCATCCAGTGATGTATTCAGCCTTCGCAAAGATTCTTCGTACTCTTTTCTATAAGTAATATCGCTCATGGCTCCTACCACTCTAACCGCCTTGAGTTGATCATCGCGAATAATTAATGCTTTATCCTGAACAAAAGCATAACTACCATTGGCTTTTTTATAGCGATATTCCATTTGCCATTTATAGATATTCGATGACTCAAGTGCAAGTTTAAAATGCTTTTTTACCAGCTCTGCATCTTCTTCATGAATGAGTCCAGACCACTCTCGCAACATTGAGTCATGTTTTAGATTGGAAAGATCGTATCCAAAAAGTGTTAGGAACCCTTCTCCAAAATATGTTTGATCGGTTAATATATCCCAATCCCAAATAGCATCATTGGTGGCTTTGGTTACTTTTTCAAATCTTTCATTGGTACCCTTTATCTCAAGTTCAGCAACTTTTCTTTCATGTATATCCTGAAAACTTCCATAGATACGTGTGCATTTACCTTCTGAAATTTCCGCCTCTCCAATACAACGAATCCATCTTTGATTACCTTTTGCGGTTGTCAATAATAATTCTAGATCAAACTCTTTTCCATCGCTGATTAATATGTCTACTGCATTTTGAATAAGCTGTTTACTTTTCTCGTCATAAAATTCAAAGCCTCCAGTTAAAGAAGGATTGTAATGATCATCTACTTCAAGTATTTGTCGGGTCATAGCAGACCAGTACATGTCATTATGCTGATCATTGATAAAATTTTTCTCCCAGCTACCAATTCTAGCCATCTGACTGGCTTTTTCAAGCAATTGTTCCAGTTGTTGTTTTTCAGTAACATCAGTGATAATAGAATCCCAAAGGATACTGCCGTCAGACAGTTTACGAGGAGAACCAAGACCTTCATGCCAGCTGATACCTCCATCAGGCTTACGGCTACGCCACAAACAATACCATTGGCTTAATGTATTCGCTGATTCACGGATGGTTTCCATTACATGATCATAGTCACCCGTTGCTTTCATTTGCTGCCAAATCAGATCCGTATTAGCCATGCATTCTTCCGGTGAGTAACCCCAAAGATCTTCACCGCCCTTCGTTAAATTTATTACCCGATTAGTTCCATCCGGAAATAACTGAAACTGGAATATGGCGCCCGGAATATTATCGGCAGTATTTTGTAATCGTAGTTGTGCTATTTTTCTTTCATTGATATCCTGAAAGCTTCCAAATACCCTGATCACCTCTCCATCAAATATTTCTACTTCTCCAATTGCTCTTACCCAACATTCATTCCCTTTTGCAGTGATCAATGGCCGTTCAAAGTCAAAAGTTTCACCTTTTTGAATGGCGTTGAATAAAATAGATCGTACTTCCTCACGAATATCTTCACGATAGAAATCAACCCCATCTTCAATTGAGGGAACAAAATCGTCCGCTACTTCATGGATCATTCTTGTCATAGGCGACCAATACACAGTATTCCGCTTAACATCCACTTCCCAAGCACCAATTCTTGAAAGTTTGGTAGCATTATTCACCAATTGTTGTAATTCTCTATTCTCTGAAACATCCCTCAACGCGCCAATCATTCGTTTAGGAGAGCCATCGCTGTTGCGTATCAAATACCCAATCTGTTTGATATACGCATAAGCACCATCTGCTCTTTGTAGTCGACACTCAAAAGTCCAACTGTTACGTGATGGATCAGCAAGAAAAGCTTGTAATTCTTTTTGAGCAACTACAACATCATTGGGGTGTACCAGCTTTGCTAAATCATCCAAAGTAAAATTGCTGATGTTAACCTGATGACCAAAAATTCTGGTGAAACTTTCTCCCCAATAAAATTTATCATTGGCAGGGTCCCAGTCGTAGATGGCATCATTGGCTGCTTTATTGATGTATTCATACCGTTCATTGCTCTCTTTCAAAGATTTTTCGAACTGTATCCTTTCTGTAATATCAATACCCATGCATTGGATCTCAAAAGGTTTTCCTTCAGCATCGGTAACACAGGTAAAATCCCAAAGTGTTGTAAGTACTGAACCATCTTCCAATGGCTTATCAAGTTCTACTTTGTAAACTGTTTCAGGTGTATGAATACATTTTTGGACAGCTTCAAAAACTTTTGGATGATCGTATGCACAAATAGAATCCAAACAACTTTTACCGAGGATGTTTCCATCAGGGTATAACCAGCCAAATGTTTCTTCAAATTTTTTATTGTAGTAACTGTATTTGCCTTCCATATCGGTGCGAATCACAAAATTGGTTTGTGAGTCATAGAAACCACGATAGCGGGATTCACTGGCTTTAAGCTCGCCAAATAATTGTTCTTTTTCTGTTACATCCCTTGAATTGGCTACAATACCCATGATGGCCGGATCATCCAACAAATTGGTAACCACCGTTTCTATCCAACGCCATTCACCATCTTTATTTTTGAACCTAAAAGGCGGTATACTGATTCTTTTATCCGTAACAAGTCTACTAAATTGTGAGATCACTTCTTCTTTATCATCCGGATGAATAAAATCAAATGCATTTTTTCCAATAAATTCTGAAGGTTCTATACCTAGAACCGAAACAGATGTTGGACTTACATAACTATAATTACCAGTGATGTCAAGAATGCCGATTAAATCACTTCCATCCTGAATAAGCGACTTAAAGCGTTGTTCGCTCAACTGTAACTGAGCGTCTGCTCTTTTTTGTTCGGTTACATCATGGATCAATACTAGTGCTGCCTTTCTACCTTTGAAATCAAGGATATGACCGGTAATTTCTACATCCATGATCTCTCCATTTTTCTTCAAATGACGCCAAGTATCTGCATGAAGGGATTTGCCATAATTGGTATAGATTTCTTCTGAAGTGGTTACCGATAAAATTCTATCGATATCTTCCGTTGGTCGAATATCTAAAATGGTCAATTGTAAAAATTCATCACGGGAATAGCCATATTTCAATAATGCTGCATCATTACAATCTAGTATCTGTCTTGTTTCAAAATCCCATATAAACATGGGAGCCGGATTGTTATCGAACAAATATTTATAGCGTTGTTCTGATACTAACAACTCCTCTTTCACCAGCTTTTCTGATGTTATATCAGCGGCTGTAATAAAAACACCAATTACTTCTTTATTGTTATCTAAAGCTGGTTTATAGCGAACTGAAAAGGTTTTATTAGATCCATCAATCGCATTAATATTGATTTCATTGACTAATTCAGCACCGTTCAAAACCTGCTGATACATTTGCTTTAATTGGGATTTTCGTTTGTCTTCTGCATATTCCAGAATAGATTCCCCTTTACGAACTGTAATACCTAAAAGATCTTTATATAAGGCATCAAAGCTTTTATTAAAAGTGATGATGTTTAAAGAAGTATCCAATAATAAAAAAGCTTCGTCAGTATTATTGATCATCTGACTCAACTCCAACATGGTTTTCTTCACCTTACTGAGATCTGTACCCACACCATAAATACAAGACTCCCCCATATAGGTAATTTGTCTGGCAGTATAATGCAAAGGGATAGCCCTTTTATTTTTGGCAATGAAAGAGGCTTCAATTTCTGTATAACCTTCCTTATAGGTTAACTCAATATTGGCTTTAATCAATGGCTTCACTTCATCACTGAAAAAATCAAGAGGGCTCATCTTCGCTACTTCTTCATGACTGTATCCTGAAATATTTTCCAGCATTCTATTCCACAAAAGAAACTTGCCTTCGGCATTAAAAAGAAAGAAGACATTGGGCAGGTTATGTACCAATAACTCTGTTAATTGCTTTTCGTGTAACAACCTTTGCTGTACTTCTTTTTCTTTTGTAATGTCTATCATCACGCCCCTTAGAATCGAAGGAATGCCTTTCTTAAACTCTATAGTTACCCGATCATGTATCCAGATTTCTTTTCCATTTTTGGCAATCATACGATACTCAAATACATGATCTCGTCCCGCTACTGTTTCACAATGGCATAAGTTCACGGCACCATCCCGATCATCAGGATGTATATGTTTCTGCCAGAAATCTTTTTGCGACATCCATTCATGAACAGTATATCCAAGAATTTTTTCTACCTGTGGACTGATATATGTAAACTCAAATGTTTGCGCATTTGCTTCCCAAAGAATTCCATCAATCTGTTGATTGATATTCTCTGCCAGTTGATATGATTGTTGTAAGGTCGTTAGATGATGAAAAGAACGATTCCTGAGTCTCAGTTTTCCGGATATGATCTTTTCTACGGCTGCCGACATTTCATTTACCGGCAAGCACATATCCATGATGTTTGCTTCAGGTAATGCCAGCAACTCATCATTTACAAATCTTTCCTCTACAATTAAATGAGCTGCCAAATCTTCAAAAGATTCTAGATCATCTTTCAATAACTCTTTACAAAAAAGAATGATTTTGAGTAATCCATCTCCTTGATTCAGTAAACGGATCACATCCTTGTAATAGGATGGAATATTTTTTGATTCACGTATGGCAGCCATAAATGAAATACTTGGCTGCTCATCATTAATTACCAATATATCCCCTGAGTTTGGAATACTATCCGACTGTATAAACCGAAGCTTTAAAACATTATTTTTTTTAGCTATTGTGCTTAATTGTTTTTTCTGTGTGGATGAAATTGGTCCACAAATGACAAAACAAATTTTACAGGGATCTGTAAAAGAACCAATCAATTGATCTAACGAAAGAGAATGATCGGGAATAATAAAAACAAGAACCGGCTTTTTAACAGCATCCTGGGCTAAATGGGTACCTGCAACTGTACTGCTTTTTTGCTTTTCACTCATAGACAAAGAATATAATCACGACTCGTAAAATCTGTTTTCCTTAGGTTTGATGCCAAATAATTGCCGAAGAAAAACAGTTTTTTGTTATGATACCCGTCATCGAGTATTTCACTACAAACAGATTGGGATTATACGACAACTTTCTCTTGTGAACGTATAAGTTAACAATAAAAAATCATAACAAAAAGTCATAATTGATTATTTCTGCCCGAAGAAGCCTTGTTGTTGATGTAGAAGCTTGAGTTTCATTACAGTAGCAATAGATAGTGCCCTTTGTTTGGCTAGTTCTGCTTTCTCTCCTTCAAACAATTCATCAACTGTTGATTGGAATATTTGTACCCATTGTGTAAAATGTTTGTCTTCAAATGCTGATTTTTCATGCAAATGCTGGTGTATCGCTATGGCATTTGATTTATATTTCGCAACACCAAAAAGCACCGTTTCCCAAAAATCAACAATCACCGGTAAATGCTTTTCTAAGTCCATTTGAATCACTTGTGTGAAATAATGTCCAATAACTGCATCCGGAATCACTTTTGCATAAAAAGCACGCATCAGTTGGTCAATATGATCTCTGTTCTCAATATCCATTACTCCTTATTTTTTGAATCGATGACTATAGTCACCGGACCATCATTCAATAAAGACACTTTCATATCAGCACCGAAAACACCTTTTTGTATCGGCTTTCCAAGATCAATGGTTAACTGACGGATCATTTTCTCATACATCGGAATCGCAAATTCAGCTTTTGATGCTTTGATATACGAAGGCCTGTTTCCTTTTTTAGTACTGGCGTGCAAGGTGAACTGACTCACCAATAAAATGTCCCCATTGATATCTTTTACAGAGAGATTCATTACCCCATCTGCATCATTAAATAAACGAATATTAGTAATCTTATTACTCAGCCATTCGATATCTTCCACCGTATCCGCATCCTCAATACCCATCAATACCAATAATCCATTAGCGATACTGCCTGTTATTTGTCCATCGACGCTTACAGCAGCTTCACTTACCCTTTGAATTACAATTCTCATATTTCCTTAACTCTTTTTATCCGAACTTTAGTGCGATGAAGATAGATATAACCCCTGAAATAAAATTCCAGACAGCCAGAAGTGGCGGTAAGGGGGGACAAAACGTGAACAAGGTGGAAACCATGGTAGAAGGGCGTTGGGATATTCAGTCATCTATATTATTTACTGATGAACAAAAACAACTCATCAAGGAACGTTTACAAAACAGGATTACTGATGAAGGGTTATTATTGGTAAAATCGCAATCAGAAAGAACACAACTGGGAAACAAACAAGCAGTCATTAAAAAAATGATTCAATTGCTGACCACATCACTGATCAAAAGAAAGATTAGAAGACCCACTCAGCCCACTAAGGCATCAAAAGAAAAGCGAATAGAATCTAAAAAGAAGAATACCCAAAATAAAGAACTAAGAAGAAAAATTAATAAAAACGATTATCGCTAGCCGTGAAACCACTCTTATTCTTTTTATTGATATCGCTGACATCATCTGTACAGTCGCAAAAGACCCAACAGCTGATGATTCATTTTCACAACCGATTTGGGGAAGCATTATTGGTGCCTGAACAATCGTATATGATGCATGGAGATACCATTACCATCAATCGTTTCAAATATTATGTCTCTCACTTCGAGTTAACCAATGAACAAGGAAAAAAAATAACACTGCCTGTACAGTATTATTTGATTGATGCTGCAGACTCAGTTTCCGGAAACATTACATTGAACATCCCCATTGGGAAATATCGCTGGATTCATTTTTTATTAGGGGTAGATAGTTTGCGAAATGTATCCGGTGTGCAATCGGGGGCATTGGATCCACTACATGGCATGTTCTGGACATGGAATAGTGGCTACATCATGGCAAAGCTGGAAGGAACTGCTACCAGTTCACAGATCGCAGGAAAACAATTTACGTATCATATTGGAGGTTTCAGAGGAAATAATAATACCGCCCGATCCATTACATTGCCTTTATCTGTTCCTGATAATAAAGCTTTAATTATTGCAGATGCTAAAAAATGGTTTGAAGGATCATATCCATTAATGATTTCAAAAGAACCTGTTTGTCATAGTCCGGGCACACTCGCAGTAAGCATTGCGAATAATTATGCGAACATGTTTTCAATCCTATCCCAACAAAAATGAAGTACCGTAAAACGATAGGAGTTATTGTAGTTATATGCCTGATATGCATCAGTTGGGTTACAGGCAGCCAGTATTTCAAACCAACACCTGTAAAATTGATGGTGCCAAAAGGATGGCCCAAACCTGTATATGATTTCAAATCAAATCCTTTAACGAAAGAAGGTATAGAATTGGGTAGACAATTATTTTATGATACCCGGTTAAGTAAAGATGGAACGATCTCCTGTGGTACTTGTCACCAACAATTTGGCGCTTTCAACACGTATGATCATAGTTTGAGTCATGGTTACAACAATTCGCTCACCACACGCAATGCACCAGGACTCTTCAATCTGGCCTGGCAAAAAGAATTTATGTGGGATGGTGGGATTAATCATTTAGACCTACAGCCACTAGCACCAATTACAGCCGAAAATGAAATGGCAGAGAGCATTCAAAATGTGCTTTCAAAACTCCAGGCGGAAAAAGAATACCGAAGATTATTCAAAGCTGCTTTTGGTGATGAGAAGGTCACGACAGAAAAACTAACCAAAGCCATCAGTCAGTTTGTACTCACTTTTGTTAGTAGCAATAGCAAATACGACCGAGTGATGCAAGGGGTAGATACTTTTATTCTCCCTGAAAAATTAGGCTATGATATTTTCAAAAAAAAATGTGTGAGTTGCCACACTGAACCGATGTTCACAGATTATAGCTACCGGAATATTGGTATGCCAATAGATCCATTTTTAAAAGATTTAGGAAGAATGAAAATTACCAATGATCCAATGGACTCGCTAAAATTCAAAGTACCCAGTTTAAGGAATGTCATGAGTAGTTTCCCATATGGACATGATGGTCGTTTTTTTTCTGTAATGAGTGTACTGGAACATTACAGAAAGAATATGGTGCCTGATTCAAAAACGGATAGCTTATTACGAAACAGAATACCCTTATCCAATTTCGAAATCGGACAATTGACTGCTTTTCTATATACTTTATCAGATAGTAGCTTTTTAAAGAACCCCAATTTTGCAGCACCCGGAAAAGGGATAAGCACTACAGCTCCTGTTGATATTCATAATTAATCGTGTATTTTGCAGTTTTAGTGAGTGAATGGTGAATGGTCAATTGTGAATAAGCAATGAAATCTATGATTATGAATTCCTGATTGACTATTCACCATTCACAATTCACTCACTATTCACTGTATGAGCAGCATCAAAAAATTAGCAGGACAAACATTATGGTATGGTGTACCCACAATTGCCAGCCGTTTTCTAGGCTACGCCTTGAGTCTGTTACTTTTTTGGCTGTATGAACCTGCCAGTACTGCTAGCATCACACAAGTGTATGCGGTTATTCCGTTTTTGAATATTTTGTTTACTTATGGCTTGGAGACCAGCTATTTTCGTTTTGCACAAGATCATGAGAAATCAGTAGTATTTAATACACTTATGAGCTCCATCGTGATCAGTACTGTTGTATTTACATCTTTCCTTTTACTCAACACCCATACACTGGCAGCAGCAATTGACTTTCCGGATCATCCGGAATATATTCAATGGATCGCTTGGATCTTGTTCTTCGATACGCTTTCCGTCATTCCTTTTGCTAAACTTAGACAAGAAGGAAGACCTCGTTTTTACGCTTTTATTAAGGTATTCAGTATTGTAGTAAATGTGTTACTGGTTCTGTTTTTCATAGGTGTTTGCCCGAAACTGTACAAAGAAAATCCATCCAACCCCTGGTTGTTTTTTTATGATCCAACAATTGATATTGGTTATTACATTATTGCCAATATCATCGCTAGTATACTCACTTTGGTTTTACTTGCAAAAGAGTTACTGAGTTTTCGATTTTCAGTGAACTGGAAATTATGGAAACAGGTCATGCAATATTCTTATCCATTGATCATTGTTGGATTAGGGGGTATGATCAATGAAATGCTCAGTCGACTGGTCTATACACGTGTATTGGACCTTCCGAGAGAAGAAGAGTTAAGACAACTGGGTATTTTTGGCGCCAACTATAAACTAGCAGTGCTCATCACCATATTTATTCAGGTATTCCGGATGGGCGCAGAGCCTTTTTTCTTTAATCAATCCAAAGAAGAAAATGCACCGCGTACTTATGCCAGAGTGATGAAATTTTTTGTGATCGTTTGTTCTTTTATCTGGTTAGGTATTGTTGTTAATCTTCCTTTGATCAAATACATTGGAGCAGGTAAAAATGCAGCATTGTATGAAGAAGGATTATCCATCGTCCCCATTCTTGCGATGGGTAGTGTGTTTCTGGGCATTTATTACAACCTGAGTGTCTGGTACAAACTCACCAACAAAACACTAACAGGCGCTTGGATCACATTGATAGGTGCTGTCATCACAATTGCATTGAATATCTGGTGGATACCCTTATTTGGTTATAATGGTAGTGCATGGGCCAATTTTGTTTGCTATGCTTTTATGATGGTGATCAGCTACAAGCTCGGACAAAAGCACTATCCAATACCATATGTCACGAAAAAACTGATCGCATATCTCGTCATCGTAACCTTACTTTTCTTGATCCATAAAGCTTTTGTATATTTCGTTTCATCTTTTTGGTTGGGAACTGCATTTGGATGTTTATTGATAGCCATATATGCTTGGTTTATTTTGCTTGTAGAGAAGAAGGAGTTTCAGAAATTACCGGTGATTGGTAAATATGTGAAATAATGGAACATGGATTTTCATGATTGTCATGATTCACGCAGATAACAAGCTCATCAATGATATCATTTATCTTTGCACCATGGCAGAAGATTTAAGCATCATCAAAGGCGATAAACAAACACAATACGAGTCATTAATACCACAGATCAAAGCATTGATTGAAGGTGAAAATGATCTGGTAGCCAACCTCGCCAATATTGCAGCAGCATTGAAAGAACAATTCGGCTGGTTTTGGGTTGGATTTTATTGGGTAAAGAATGATGAACTGGTATTAGGCCCCTTTCAAGGACCTGTAGCATGTACCCGTATCAGAAAAGGAAGAGGTGTATGCGGTACCAGTTGGGCTGAAGCCAAAACATTGATTGTCCCCGACGTTGAAAAATTTCCCGGACATATCGCTTGTAGTAGCCTCTCTAAATCTGAGATCGTAATACCTATTATGCACAACAATGAAGTAGTAGGTGTATTAGACGTAGACGCCAGCGAACTAGATCAGTTTGATACAGTGGACCAGCATTATTTGGAGAAGATTGTGGAGATGATTTGATGGGAAAGTGAAAAGTCAAAAGTGAAAGGTGAAAAAGCGATATTAACTACTAATTGATGATACCTAACTTACGCTACTGTTTACCAAGGACCATGGACTATAAACCATAATCCACTTATTTTCCTTATCTTTGCACCATTCATATACTCTCTCTACACGACTCGATTTCCTTCCGTGACAAAGTTCATCAGTCTTTTACAGGTCGCTTTTAGCATCTACAGGTAGGAAGGTTATATAACAACTGAGCGAATTCAGTTGTGTTTTTATATAAAATTTATTCCATTGACATTTGATTCATTGAATCTGATAGAGCCCATTTTACGTGCGCTCCAGACAGAAGGTTACACAACTCCTACACCTATCCAACAACAGGCTATTCCTATTGTTTTGGAAGGGAATGACTTATTGGGTTGTGCGCAAACAGGAACCGGAAAAACCGCAGCGTTTTCTATTCCATTATTACAGTTACTTTATCAGCAGAAAACTGCTCAGAGAGGTATCAAAGCATTGATATTGACGCCCACCAGAGAACTAGCCATTCAAATTGATGAAAGTATTGCTGCTTATGGCAGACATACCGGACTTTCTCATGCTGTTATTTTTGGTGGTGTATCACAAGTACCCCAAACACAAGCGTTGAAAAGAGGTGTTGATATATTGATTGCAACACCCGGTCGTTTATTGGATCTGATGCAACAAGGTTTTGTGAGTTTACAACACTTACAGTTTTTTGTATTGGATGAAGCAGACAGGATGTTGGACATGGGCTTTATTCACGACGTGAAAAAAGTAATTGCCAAATTACCTGCAAAAAGACAAACCCTATTTTTCTCTGCAACCATGCCTCCGGAAATTGCGGGACTTGCCAATAGCATTTTACATCAACCCAAAAAAGTAGAAGTTACACCAGTATCGTCTACCGTTGAAAAAATTGAGCAGTCTGTTTATTTTGTTGAAAAACAAGATAAGCGAGCATTATTACATCATCTACTGTCTGATCAGGATATCAAAACTGTATTGGTTTTTACCAGAACCAAACATGGCGCCGACAAAGTGGTAAAAGACCTTGTGAAATCAGGTATTGGCGCTGCTGCTATTCATGGCAACAAATCACAAAATGCTCGTCAGCGTGCATTGAATGATTTTAAGAATGGAACACTACGCGTATTAGTAGCCACAGATATCGCTGCACGTGGAATTGACGTAGAGCAATTATCACATGTGATCAATTATGAATTGCCTGATGTCCCGGAAACCTATGTTCACCGTATTGGAAGAACCGGACGCGCAGGTGCTTCAGGAATTGCCATCGCTTTCTGTGATGCGGAAGAAAAAGTAAACCTGAGAGACATTCAAAAACTGATTGGTATTCAGATTCCTATTATTACAGATCATCCTTATGCGATGAGCAATATTTCTCTGACCAATTTCAAACCTGTTTCCAAACAACCACCACCCCAACGAAACCACACACAACGCAGATCTTTCAGAGGCGGTGATAGCAGGCGTTATGCCGGGCAGAGATAGTTTAGCTTATTGCTTATAGTTCATAGCATATTGTAGGAAAATTACTATTTGCTATGGACTATAAGCCACCTGCTATCCCTACCTTAGTAACATGAAATCACAACGTTTACTTAGTCTTTTCTTGTTGATAGTGTTTCCTTCTTTGTTGTTGTTTGCACAACAGCGATCAGCCATTTATTTTCCTGCAGCCGGTGTTTGGGAACAGCGATCGCCATCAGCAATGGGATTGAATACTGCTCTAGTAGAAGAAGCGATTGCATTGGCCAGAGCCAGTGAATCGAAGAATCCACGCAGTATGGAAATCAATCATTACCGAACTTTTGGCAAAGAACCTTTTGGAGAAGGGATCGGTCCATTTGCAGATCGAGGAGAAGCAACAGGGCTCATCATTTACAAAGGCTATATAGTAGCACAATGGGGGGAGCCCATGCGTTGCGATATGACACATAGTGTTACCAAAAGTTTTTTATCTGCAGTAGTGGGCGTAGCAATAGATCAGGGGTTGATAAGGAATGTATATGATACAGTTGCACCCTATATTCCACCGATCGAATGGTACGATCCAAAAGCACCGACCAACAGAGCCGCAGAAGAAATAGGCACCCCACAACTTTTGTTTCCGTTTGCATCGCCACATAATCGTACTATCACTTGGGATGATCTACTCAGACAAACCAGTGATTGGGAAGGAACACTTTGGGGCAAACCGGATTGGGCAGACAGACCGGACGCAGATGCGAATAAATGGTTGAACAGACCACGCAATAAACCCGGCAGCACTTATGAATACAATGATGTAAGGGTAAATGTATTGGCATTGGCAGCAACCAGTGTTTGGAGAAAGCCGCTACCACAAGTACTCAAACAAACCATTATGGATCCGATTGGTGCTTCCAATACATGGCGGTGGACGGGTTATAGAAATGCATGGATTGTTTTGGATGGACAGCCTGTTCAATCTGTAAGCGGCGGTGGACATTGGGGTGGCGGCATGTTCATCAATGCTTATGATATGGCACGTTTTGGTTGGCTTACATTGAATCGTGGAAAATGGAATGGCAAACAATTGTTGAGTGAAGAATGGATCAAAAAATCATTGACACCAACAGTTCCGAAAAACGATTATGGTTATATGAATTGGTTCTTGAATACCGATCGTAAATTCTTACCCAGTGCACCCGCTACTGCATTTACACATGTAGGCAATGGCAATAATCTCATCTATGTTGATCCGGAACATGAACTGGTAGCAGTGATTCGTTGGATTGATGGAAGAGCACAGGATGGGGTGATCAAAAAAATCTTAGAAGCATTGCCAACCAAATAACGCAAACGTTTGCTTAGCTAGAATTCTGATGTGTTAACCGTTTTTAAGTTGTTTTTAAACACATAAGACTTTAATAATAAATAGTATTGCATGATACAACCCCCTGATGTACGATTCTTCGCAGCAATATTCAACAGATTACCAATTCCTCAATGCCGTCATTGATACATTAGAAGAAGGCGTAGTTGTTCAAAATCATGAAGGGAAAATAGTTGGGTTTAATAAAAAAGCATTAGAGCTTTTACATGTGTCTGCTGAACAATTATTGGGTAATACTTCCGGAGATGAAAAATGGAATGCCATTGGTCTTGACGGCAACATTCTTCCCATTGAAGAACACCCGATGGTTATGACCCTTCGCTCAGGTGAGCCACAAAACAAAGTTATTATTGGAGTTACTACTGGGAATGGTGAGTTGAAATGGTTTTCGACCAATACCCGTATGATTGAGGTCAATCAACAAAAATTTGCAGTAGCGGCTTTTACAGATATTTCAGCACTTATTACCCTGAATAAAGATCTTGTTGATCAAAATGCTCAACAACTGAAAATTCAGGAAGAACTCGAAAAAAAGATCAGACAACTCAAAGATTTTGCCGGCATCATAACACATGACGTAAGAGGACCCGCAAATAATATCAAGAAGTTGTTACAAGTATATGAAAGTAAAAAAGACGAAGAATCAGGTCAACAAGCTTTTCAGTATTTAAAACAGGCCAGTAATGATCTGTACAATAATTTGAATGAACTGATCAAATTGTTACAATGGCACTTGGATCAAAAATCCCCTTTGAGTACATGTGATTTTGATGCCATCACCAATAGTGTACTGGTTCAATTAGACCATTTGATCCAACAAAAATATGCAGTCATATACAGGGATTTTACCGTAGCAAGTTTTGATTATGCAAAAGTGTATCTCCATAGTATTTTATACAATCTCATCAGTAATGCGCTCAAGTATAGTCGTGAAGAAACCCCGCTGGAAATTCGACTGGAAAGCTTCATGGATAACGGACGTGTTTGCTTAAGGGTGAGTGACAATGGCAAAGGGATTGACATGGACAAATTTGGCCCTACTTTATTTCGTTTCCAACGCAATACTGAAGTTGAGAATGACAGTAAGGGAATCGGATTGTACCTCGTCCAACATCAGGTCGATGAATTGGGGGGTACCATTTCCGTAACCAGTGAACCAAATAAAGGAACGAGTTTTACCATTATTTTCTGAGTAAATCCCCTACTTTTGCCACCCGGCAACGGAAAAGCGGATGTGGCGAAATTGGCAGACGCACCAGACTTAGGATCTGGCGCCGTGAGGCGTGTAGGTTCGACTCCTATCATCCGCACAAAAAATAAAGGCCCTCACTGAGGGCCTTACTTATGTAAAAAAGTTCTCTTTATACCGCTTCTCGCTTGACCAATAAACCGATCGTTTCATTACTGCCTTCATTGGCAAAAGAAGATTTCACAGTTTCAATGCCTTGGGTGGTGATATAACAATGAGGAGTATCCAACTGTTGTAACATCACAAGCCCCTGCTGAGCCAATGCCAGTAAATGCTTATGAATAGTATCCCAGCTAAATGTAGAATACAGAATCATCTCCCGTGGTGTACAGAGGTATTGCTCGGGATGGGGTTCTTCTCTTACAATCCTGTACAAAGTCTGCAAGGTGTAATAAGTGCTTTCCATATCTGTAAGATACAAAGCCCCCCTTTTTCTGTTGCTTCTCCCAGCCGGTATTTGTCAACATTGAATGCACGAAAAATAAACAAGAATGGTGAAAATATTTACAATACACTGATAATCATTGATTTAAAAATCGCATCATATTGTTAAGGCTTTAAATGTCATGACCACCCCTGTAGCAAAAACAAAGAACAATACGATTTTTCTAAAAGTCTCCTGAGGCACTTTATTCAAGATCATCTTGCCCACATAAGACCCCAAAAAAGCAATTACAATAAGTCCGGGTAAATACCACCAATCTTTTCCCTGCACATAACCTTGATTGACATATACGATTGAACGACTGAGATCTACTCCAAAATCAATAGCTGCAGAAGTAGCAATGAAGACATTTTTTTCTAATGCAAAGGAGGTTAGGGTTATGGCACGAATAGCCCCACCTGTTCCAATAAATCCGGCCAAAAAACCCGCTAGTCCGCCACCTGCAATAGCATTACCGGTATTTGCTTTCATTTTCATGTGTGGTTTCCACCAGAAAAGGATAGCGAAGACCACACAAAAAATACCCAATAACAGTTCTGCATATTGAAAAGTTACCCGATTGGTTAACCAAGCACCTACAATCACCAATACCACACTGGGTATTCCTATCTTCCAGATCAGTTTCCATTGAATATCCTGTCTGAAAAGTACCAGTTTGGCAATATTGCTGAAGACATGCAATAATCCAGTGATTCCCAATACGGTTTTAAAATCAAAAAAGAAGCCTGCCAAAGGCACAAAGAAGACCGAAGATCCAAATCCACCCACAGTTCCTACAATTTCACTAAGAAATGCTAGCAAGAAAAAGAGAAAAGCATTGCCCATAGCGGCTTATTTGGTGTTTGACAGCTGTTTTTATGCGTTAAACTCCTACCTTTGCTGCCCGTTTGGAAAAAGAGTTTCTAACTTATTGAAGATAAGATTTGAGATTCAACCAATAAAATATCAATAAAATATATATCATGGCCACCGTTACCAGAGAAAACATTGGATTACTGACCGACAAATTGACCGTTACTTTAAATAAGGAAGACTACCTATCAGGTTTTGAGCAGAGTCTGAAGAAATATGCAAAGACCGCTAATATCCCAGGATTCAGAAAGGGAATGGTGCCTGCCGGATTGGTAAAGAAAATGTACGGACAAAGTGTTTTCACTGATGAAGTGTTGCGTACAGTAGAAAAGGAATTGAATACTTATCTGAATAACGAGCAGTTAGACATTTTCGCTCAGCCTTTACCATTAGACAACGATGCACGTGCATTGGATATGAATAATCCTGCTGATGTAAGCTTTGCTTTTGAGATTGGTTTAAAACCCAACGTTGAGATCGACACTAAAAAGATCAAAGTAACACGTTATGTGATTGATGTAACAAATGAAATGATCGATCAGGAAGTTGAACGTTTACAAATCCGTAATGGAAAAATGACCGAGCCGGAAGCCGTTGCCGGTGATGAAAACGTACTGAATGTAAAATTTATTGAGTGTGATGAGAATGGCAATGAAATTGAAGGTGGAATTAGCAAAGACAACTCATTACTGGTTAAATATTTTGAAGCATCATTCCGCAAAAACTTCATAGGTAAGAAAACCAATGATACCGTTGTATTGCAGTTGGATAAAGCCTTTGAAGACAAAGAGAAAGAAGCTATTCTGGCTGACCTTGGTCTCACTCCTGCTGATGGCAACCGTTATTTCAAGTTATTGATCACTAAGGTTGGACTGGTAGAGAAAGCTGAGATGAACGCTGAATTCTTTGCAGCAGTTTATCCGAATAACGAAATCACAACTGCTGAAGATTTCCGTGCAGAAGTAAAGAAAGAAATTGAAAATTACTACGCACAACAAGCTCGCAATCAAATCCATGATCAGATCTATCATCACTTGGTAGATCACACCAATATGGAATTCCCTGAAAGCTTCCTGAAACGCTGGTTACAAACCGGTGGCGAAAAGCAAAAGACTGCCGAAGAAGCAGAACAGGAATATCCAACTTTCATCAACCAATTGAAATGGACATTGGTAAGCAGCAAGCTGGTTGCAGACAATAAAATTGAAGTACATCCTGATGATATCCGTGAATTTGCTAAACAACAATTGTTCAGCTATATGGGCGGACAATTGGGTGCATTAGGCGATAACCAACAATGGGTTGACGATTATGCCAACCGCATGATGCAGGATAGAAAATACGTAGAGGAAAGCTACCACCGCATCAGCACCGAAAAATTGTTTGGTTTGTTGGAGTCTCAGGTAACTGCTAAAGAAGAAAGCATCAGCGCCGAAGCCTTTGCAGAAAAACTGCACCATCACCACCACTAGGATTTTTGAAGTTTGATTTCTTGATTTCTTGATTTTTTGATCTCTGATGTCTGATGTCAGATGTAAGAAATAGAATTAAGGCCGGATAGTCATATCCGGCTTTTTTATGAGCTTTCTTAATAAATCAAAGATCAAAAAATCAAGAAATCAAACTTTTGCCCTGCCCTCTGACATGACAAATCAGACATCCGACATCCTACATCAGACATTCCACGTGACTTGTTGTCTTAAACAGAGCTTTGCACAGTATTTGAACAAGGTTTTGTCCGGTGAAATAGCAAATCACTTATCTTCAAAGCGAAAATTGAATCAATATGAATTTTGGAAAAGAGTTTGAGCAGTATGCAGTAAAACACCGTGGTATCAGCAGTGCCACTTTGCATAGTTATCAGCAACACCATGTAACCAATCTCACCCCCTATATCATTGAAGAGCGCCCCCTGAATGTAGCCAGTATGGATGTATTCAGCCGCTTGATGATGGACCGTATTATTTTTATGGGTGAGGGTATCAATGATTATGTAGCCAATATTGTTACCGCACAATTACTATTCTTAGAAAGTACCGATCGCAGTCGCGATATCCAGATGTATATCAATAGTCCGGGAGGCAGTGTATATGCAGGTTTGGGCATCTATGACACCATGCAGTTTATTGGTCCGGATGTAGCTACCATTTGTACCGGTATGGCTGCCAGTATGGGACAAATTCTGTTGTGTGCCGGTGTAAAAGGAAAACGTACGGCATTGAAACATAGTCGTATCATGATGCACCAGCCCAGTGGTGCTATTGGTGGACAAGCCACCGATATTGAAATCACAGCCCGTGAGATCAAGAAACTGAAACAAGAACTATATTCCATCACTGCACATCATACCGGAAAAGATGTAGCCACCATCGCTCAAGACAGCGACCGCGACTTCTGGATGACCGCTCAGGAAGCCAAGGAATATGGACTGGTAGACGAGGTTTTATTGACCAATCCGAGGAAGGAGAAGAAGTAGGAAGCGTATAGCTAATAGTTCATAGCTCATAGTAAATTGCTGTAAATTCCTACCATACGCTATGAACCATTTACCATATGCCGTTTACAACAAATTAATAAGTATAAACTAGGAAACATGATACACTCAAAATACATCAACCCCTACCTCATGGAAGATGAGGAAGAGAATGAACCAAAGGATGATAAACAAGAGCAGACTGGTTTTATGATGAAGAAGATGGAAAAATTGTTCTTTGAAAAAAGAGCGGTTTACTTGTGGGGACCTGTTGAAGACAAATCTGCACGTGATGTAGTCAGTAAATTATTATTGCTGGATGCCGATAAACCCGGCGAAGAAATCAAGTTTTATATCAACAGTCCGGGTGGTGTAGTAACCAGCGGTATGGTCATTTATGATACCATTAAAATGATCCAAAGTCCAGTAAGTACTATTTGTATGGGACTGGCAGCCAGTATGGGATCTATTTTATTGAGTGCGGGTGCCAAAGGAAAAAGGTTCATCTATCCGCATGGGGAAGTGATGATTCATCAACCTAGTATTGGCGGTTACTTCCAGGCAACCAGTGCTGATATTGAAATTCATGCTGAACAGATCCGTAAAACCAAAGAATTAGGAGCCAAAATTCTGGCTGATAATTGCGGGAAAACGGTAGAACAGATCATGAAAGACTTCGACAGAGACTACTGGATGAATGCTACTGAAGCCGTTGAATATGGCATTGTAGACGCAGTTTTGTCGAAAATTTAATCGAAATACACCTTATTTATCCTTTTTAACCCCGTTTAGTAGTCTGAACGGGGTTAACTTTGCAACATCGGACTGATGATTCGTGTCTAGCACAGAAATACAGGTCTGACAATCATTGTATGGCAAAATCAAATCATTTACACTGTTCTTTCTGCGGTAGAAGTCGCGATGAAGTGAAGATCCTCATAGCCGGACAGGAAGGGCATATCTGTGAAAATTGTGTAGAGCACGCACAGGAGATCATTGTACAAGAACTGAATAATAAAGCAGAAAACAATTCCGCCAACTCAGGTTTCAAACTGAATGTCCGCAAACCGGCAGAGATCAAGAAATTTCTGGATGAATATGTGATTGGACAAGATGATGCGAAGAAAGTATTATCTGTTGCTGTATATAATCATTTCAAACGCGTAACGCAGAAACAACAACAGGATGATGTTGAGATTGAAAAGAGTAATATCATCATGGTGGGTGAGACAGGAACCGGTAAGACATTATTAGCAAAAACCATTGCTCGTTTATTAAACGTTCCTTTTGCCATTGTTGATGCTACAGTCTTTACAGAAGCAGGTTATGTAGGTGAAGACGTTGAGAGTATGCTCACGCGTTTATTACAGAACTGTAATTATGATGTAGCAGCCGCAGAGCGTGGAATTGTGTATGTAGATGAACTGGATAAAATTGCTCGTAAAGGGGATAACCCTTCCATCACCCGCGATGTGAGTGGCGAAGGTGTACAGCAGGGATTATTAAAAATGCTGGAAGGAACAGAAGTACTGGTACCCCCACAAGGTGGCAGAAAGCATCCTGAGCAAAAAATGATCAAAGTAGATACCAAGAATATTCTTTTTATCTGCGGTGGCGCATTTGATGGTATCGATAAAGTAATCGCGAGAAGAGTGAATACCAATGCCATCGGATTCAGTGTCAATAAAGAAGAACAGGAAATGCAGCGCAAGAACCTGTTACAATTTGTTAATGCACAAGACCTGAAAAGCTTTGGTCTAATCCCCGAATTACTCGGACGTTTACCTGTTGTTACCCATCTCAACCCATTAGATCAGGAAACATTGAGAAGCATTCTAACAGAACCCAAGAACTCATTGATCAAACAATACACCCGCTTATTTGAATTGGAAGGTATCGAACTGATCATTGATACTGAAGTACTGGATTTCATGGTGAGCAAAGCACTTGAATACAAATTGGGTGCACGTGGCTTACGTAGTATTTGTGAAGGTATTCTTACAGATGCGATGTTTGAATTACCGGGAAGTGATGTAAAACAATTACATGTTACCAAAGCTTATGCAGAACAGATGTTTGGAAAGAGTAAATTGAGTGCATTGAAAGTAGCATAAGAAGAGACAAGATTCAAGAAGATAAGGTACAAGGAAGATTCAAGAAATAAGTTTCAATATTTTATCAGGCGATGGGAATAACTTCTCATCGCTTTTTTGTTGCACCATATTAACTTGCAGTTAGCTAATGGCTTATGGTTCATGGCGTATAGGTCATAGCATATGGTTCATGGCATATAGTAAAACCTTCTTACTATATGCCATGAACCATAAGCCATTAACTACAAGCTAAAAACTAAAACAGATGAACGAACTTATTGAAAGATTAACCAAGGAAGCAGGACTTACTCCTGAACAGGCACAGAAAGCAGTAACAACTATTGCCAATTTTGTAAAAGAAAAATTCCCGATGCTCGGCGGAGCCGTTGATCAGATCTTCGCTGCAGGAGCAAAAGAGGATGGAGCGGAATAGTGGGAAGTGAATTGTCAATTGTGAATAAAGAAACTCACTATTCACCATTGACAATTCACCATTCACTTCCTAACCAAACGATAAGAGGCTTCTATAAATGCTTTGAGTTGACTTGAAGAAAGTATCCCATCCACAACTATCGTATTCCAATGTTTTTTATTCATATGGTAGCCGGGCAAAACAGATTGCGGATATATTTCGCGTAGTTCCACCGCTTCATCAGGATCGCATTTCACATTGAATTGTAAGGGATCATTATCCAATCCCATCAGAAAGAACATTTTCCCATTCACTTTATATACCAATGTATCCGGTCCAAAAGGCGTTGTCTCTTCAACGTTAGGAAAAGAAAGGACAAAGTCTCGTAGGGATTCGATGTTCATAATGTAATTAAAAAGTCAAAAGTGAAAAGTCAAAAAACGGATTCTTTCATCTTTGACTTTTCACTTTTGACTTTTGACTTTTTACTTCTCACTTATCATCTTCCTCACCGCATCCACCAATTCTCCTTTGGTAATCGGCACTCCCATCACTTTATTGTAGCCTTTTGCATCAACAAGGTATTGATCGCGGATGATTTTGATGAGTTGCCCATTATTGATTTCAGGTATCAGTATTTTTTCAAAATTACCTATGATATCTCCCAAATTTTTTGGGAAAGGACGCAGGTAACGAATATGTGCATGACTTACTGCATGTCCTTCAGCTTGTAATTCTTGCACCGCACTCTTAATGGCGCCATAGGTAGAGCCCCATCCCAATACCAATACTTTTCCTTTTTCAGGACCACTATCCAGCGTTTGTAGAGGAATATAATTTGCAATCTTATCTACTTTAGCCTGACGCGTATTCACCATGTGTTGGTGATTCTCCGGTTCATAGTTTACATTACCTGTAACGTCTTGTTTTTCCAATCCACCAATACGATGTTCCAATCCGGGGGTGCCGGGAACAGCCCATGGACGAACCAGTTTTTCATCACGCTTGTACGGCATGAATTTTTCTTCCCCTTCTGCTAATCCCGTTTTGAAACTGATATCAATGGGTTTTAAATCAGCACTGGTAGGGAAACGCCAGGGTTCTGCCCCGTTGGCAATGTATCCATCACTCAATAAAATAACCGGTGTCATGTGTTGTACGGCAATACGTACTGCTTCATAAGCTACATCAAAACAATCACTGGGAGTAGAAGAAGCGATTACGGGCATTGGACATTCTCCATTTCTTCCGTAATAAGCTTGCAACAAATCACTTTGTTCTGTTTTGGTTGGCAAGCCTGTTGATGGTCCACCTCTTTGAATGTTTACAATTAATAAAGGAATCTCTAACATCACTGCCAGTCCCATGGCTTCTGTCTTCAAAGCCATACCCGGACCTGAGGTAGTGGTTACACCCAATGAGCCGCCATAGCTGGCACCGATGGCTGCAGTAATACCTGCAATTTCATCTTCTGCCTGAAAAGTGCGCACACCAAATGATTTATACTTACTTAGTTCATGTAAAATATCAGAAGCAGGTGTGATAGGATAAGTACCCAGGAAAATAGGCAATCCACTTTTATCACTTGCAGCAATCAATCCCATCGCCAATGCCTGATTACCCATAATGCTGCGATATACACCCGGTTTCATCTTCGCTTTCTCTACTTTGTAACGAGTAGTGAAGGCTTCGGTAGTATCTCCATAATTATATCCTGCCTGTAATACTTTGATATTACTCTGCAGGATCACGTCTTTCTTACCAAATTTCTCTTTTAGAAAATCGATGGTATTATCCAGACTACGATTGTACATCCAGTAAAGTAGTCCGAGTACAAACATATTCTTGGCACGATCTCTTTCTTTGGTACCGAGCTCTGTAAATTCTTTAATGGATTCACGGGTTAGTTTGGTGACATCTACTTTGGTTAATTCAAAGCCATCCAAACTTCCATCTTCCAAAGGATTCACGCCATCGGGATAATTGGCCAGACGAAGATTTTTGGCATCAAATCCATCAATATTGGCAATGATCTTACCACCGGGTTTAATGCTTTTCAAGTTCACTTTTAAAGCGGCGGCATTCATGGCTACCAATACGTCACAAAGATCACCGGGGGTAAATACACGATCACTGGAAAAACGCAACTGGAAACCGCTTACACCTGGCAGGGTTCCAATCGGAGCACGGATCTCAGCAGGGAAATCAGGAAAAGTGGCTAGATCAATACCCAATAGGGCTGTATTATTGGTGAACTGTTGTCCGGTCAACTGCATACCATCTCCACTATCACCCGCAAATTTGATGACTACATCTTGTAAAAGCGCTTCTTTTCTTTCCATCTGCCTAGATTATTCCAGCAAAGTTACAGTTTACAAGCAAGTGTGCGTGTCGTTTTTTGAGTACTAGGTACTGGGTGCTAGGTACTAGGTGGGCGTATAGCTTATGGTTCATGGCTTATAGGAATATTGTGCTTACTATAAGCCATGAACCATAAGCTATAGCTAAAAGAGTGCCTAATCCTTGAAGCTTTTCCAAACAACCGGTAGTTTCCGTACATTTGAAATAGAAAATTTTTGTATTATGGCTTTATTCAAATCGGGTAACCCTACCCTTACAGAGAAAATGTTCAATAAGAGTCTGCAGTCGGAAGCTGATATGCAGGGAACCATGAGTGTTCGTGGCACCATTAATAAGTTTGGGTTCATGATGCTGATGGTGATTGCAGGCGCTGCTTATACCTGGAATCTGTTTGAACAATTAAATGAGGGATTGATGTACACCCTTATGATTGTAGGTGCAATCGGTGGATTGATCACCGCTTTGGTCATTACTTTCAAACCTACCTGGGCACGTTTTTTAGCCCCTGCTTATGGTATTCTTGAAGGCTTCTTCATAGGTGGACTTTCTGCCGTTATGAATGCTGCTTTTGCAGATCAATATCCCGGACTCATCATGCAAGCGGTAGGGCTCACATTTGGTGTGGCCATTGCAATGTTCTTGCTGTATAACTTTCGTATCATTAATGCCACGCAGAAATTCAAATCAGTGGTGATTGGAGCTACTATGGGCATTGCTATCTTCTATCTCATCACTATGGTACTGCGTCTATTTGGTGTGAATGTGAGTTTCATGTATGATAGCAGTTGGTTGAGCATTGGTATCAGCTTGTTCGTAGTGTCTATCGCTGCACTGAACCTGATCATGGATTTTGATATGATTGAAAAGGGCTCTGAAATCGGTGCCCCTAAACATATGGAATGGTATGGTGCTTTTGGTTTGATGGTTACCATCGTATGGCTATACATTGAAATTCTGCGTTTGTTGAGTAAACTCGGCAGCAGAGACTAATCATTCTATCCCGAATATTTTTATAAGAGGTTGTATCAAAAGTCTGATGCAGCCTCTTTTTTACTATGGACCATGGCCTATCGACCATAAGCCATCAACTATAAACGATTACAAGTATCTTAGTCGCATCATAATAGGTACCCCATGGAATTCAATCGCAAAACATTGTCTGATCCCGAACTGATTTTTATCTATCGCAATATTCTGTTACCCCGAATGATTGAAGAGAAAATGCTGGTATTGCTGCGACAGGGCAAAATCAGTAAATGGTTTAGCGGTATCGGACAAGAAGCCATTGCGGTTGGAAGTACACTTGCGTTACAAAAAGATGAATGGATCATGCCGTTGCATCGTAACCTGGGTGTATTCACCAGCAGACAAATGGGTTTAGAAAAATTATTCAAACAATGGCAAGGCAATAAAGACGGTTACAGCAATGGTCGTGAACGTAGTTTTCATTTTGGCAGTAAGCCGCATTATATCTGTGGAATGATATCGCACCTCGGTCCACAATTGGCATTGGCTGACGGGGTGGCATTGGCATATAAACTCAGACAAGAAAATAAAGTATCACTTGCTTATTCAGGAGATGGTGGTACCAGCGAAGGTGATTTTCATGAAGCACTCAATGTAGCAGCTGTATGGGAGCTACCGGTGATTTTTGTGATTGAAAACAATGGTTATGGATTGAGTACACCTGTCAATGAACAGTATCGCTGTGAAAGCTTGGTTGACAAAGCCAAAGGATATGGTATGGACGGTGTGCGCATAGACGGCAATAATATTTTAGAAGTATATGATACCATCAGAGGTGTGCGTGATTATTGCATACAAAATCAAAAACCTTATTTGATTGAGTGTATGACTTTCCGCATGCGCGGACATGAAGAAGCCAGTGGAACCAAATATGTACCGCAAGAACTCTTTGAGGAATGGGGTAAAAAAGATCCGGTAAAAAATTATGAGCAATACCTGATTGCAGAAGGGATTCTAAATGAAATGCAGGTAGCTGATATCAGACATGAATTCAAAGAATATATAGAGTCAGAACTCAAAGCCGCCTTCGAAGCAGAAGCCATTGTTCCAAGTAGTGAAGAAGAATTGAGAGATGTGTATGCTAAGAAGTCCATGGTGAATGGTGAATTGTCAATGGTGAATATTGAGGATAGCCAATCCTTCATTGACCATTCACCATTCACCATTCACGAAAAACGTTTCGTCGATGCCATACAAGAAGCTTTGCGGATGAGTATGGAAAAACATGAGAACCTGATTTTGATGGGACAGGATATTGCTGAGTATGGCGGTGCATTCAAAATAACAGAAGGTTTTGTACAACAGTTTGGTAAAGAGCGTGTGCGCAATACACCATTGTGTGAAAGCGCTATTGTGGGGACTGCTCTGGGATTGAGTTTGGAAGGGTTTAAGAGTATGATGGAAATGCAGTTTGCAGATTTTGTGACGGTAGGATTTAATCAGATCGTCAACAACCTCGCCAAAATACATTATCGCTGGGGACAAAATGCTGATGTGGTGATTCGTATGCCCACCGGTGGTGGTGTAGGTGCCGGACCTTTTCATTCACAGAGTAATGAAGCTTGGTTTACCCATGTACCGGGATTAAAAGTAGTGTATCCTTCTAATCCACAAGATGCAAAAGGATTGTTGATCGCAGCCATTAATGATCCAAATCCGGTATTATATTTTGAGCACAAAGCATTGTACAGAAGCGTGAGTGGACCTGTACCGGAGATCTATTATGAAACACCCATTGGTAAAGCGGCAATTACAAAAGAAGGAACAGATATTACTATCATCACTTACGGATCGGGTGTGCATTGGGCTCTGGAATACCAGGAGCAACATTCAGACATTTCATTACACATACTTGATCTGAGAACTTTATTACCATTGGATTTTGAAGGAATTCGTGAAGCTGTGATTAAGACCGGAAAAGTATTGATACTCCATGAAGATACACTTACCGGAGGTATTGGTGGAGAAGTCAGTGCGTGGATTAGTGAGCATTGTTTTGAGTCATTAGATGCACCAGTGATGCGTTGTGCTTCCTTAGATACACCGGTTCCATTTAATATGGATCTCGAAAAGAATTTCATGGCGAAAAACAGACTGCAAGAGTTTGTAGAGAAGCTCATGAAATATTAAACAGCGTAATGATGAATATTGAATTTTAAATGAAAAAACATCCGCTTAGGCATACAGGGCATATTAGAGAATTAGATATTTTTTGTTAATGTATCGCCAAGGATAATCAGTATTTGTATCTTAGTATTCCCTTTTTTTCTAACTTAAAAGAACACGCATGTCCAACAGACAAAGGGGTATACATTACTTTTTATTCTTTCTTCAAATAATTGTTGCATCTACAATTGCTGCGCAACATAATGTGAAAATTAATGGTAAGCTCGAGAATGAGACATTAAAGTATGCTTCCATTGAATTCACAGGAAGGATATATCCACCTGATGACGCAGCTAAAGCAGAGCAGATTATTACCGTCAAAAACAACCGATTTTCAACCAGCATCGAAATTGATGAACCGGAAATTGCCATTCTCTATTTGGAAACAGAGAATGGTTTTTTTAGTCAGCCTTTGTTTTTAGCCAAAGACTATCAACTGAATCTAAAACTAACTATTCAAAACAACCAACTTCTTCTTGAAACAACGGGTATTGGCGCCAATGATAACCGAAGATTAGATGTAGAAACAGACCATGAGTTAAAGCCGATTGTAGATCGATTAGATCCCTTACCTGATAGTGCCTATCTGGACCTAAGAAAATTTTTTATTAAAGACAGTATAGCTATCGAAAATTACATTCAAAAATATCAACCCTCTGAAGCATTTAGGATTGCGTGGCGATTACAGTGCCGGTACTCTTTTATTTATGAATATATATTAATCAATGAGAACAGGAGGACACGTATCCCTTCCGCTTATGTCGAAAATAAAAATCAATGGAAGCAAATCAAATATGATCTCTTACGGGATAACCCTATCGTAAATGAAAAAGCATTCAAAGCGAAAGTGCCTGCTTACCTGAATCTGATCGAGCGATTTATTCCTATTGTAAAAGATAGCATTCAAAATGAGCGTACTGATCCAATAGCATTTGTGAATGAATGGTTTGGCGAAGAAATCAAAAAAGAGGGTAAGTCTTTCAGACCGGACTCAAAAAATTTATTGACAAAGAAAATTATTGACCGATTATTTACAGGCGCTATTCGTGACTATCTCTATGCTGTATTATTCAAAAATGCATTAGCAGAAATCGAAATGACCAATCTGGAAAATATTTATAAAGCATATGCATCTAAATACCCTGACAGCAAGTACTTACCCATTTTTGATAGATCAATGCAGGACTTTTTTGATAGAACTACCCGTCGTTTTACTCCAGCCATGAAGTTTATTGAGGGAAGAGATACCATCCATACTTTCAAACAATTGATACAATTAGTCAAAGGCAAAACCATATTGCTGGATATGTGGGGTACTTGGTGCGGACCTTGTAGGAGTGATATCAGCAAACATAGTGCTATTATCAAAGCTCATTTTAAAAATAAGCCTGTAGATTACCTATATGTTGCCAACCTTGAAGAAGAGAATGAGAAAGGATGGAAAGAATTGATTTCATTTTATCAGATGGAAGGATATCATATTCTCGCCTCTGCAGCGCTCACAAAAGACATCATGACCATTGTGAAAGGAACCGGCTATCCAACCTATGCCATTATACGACCGGATGGATCTATTGAGCTGTCTAAAACACAATATCCAATGAAGAGAGAAGTATTGATTCAGCAGATAGAAGAATTATTAAAGTAAAATATTCTTATAAAAGGAAAGATTTTGTTTATTCCAACTCACGGGTAGAATATACTCGCAAAGTTCTCTCGACCATTAATAAATAATGCATGGATTATTTTAACACTAACTCTTAGGCAGAACAATATCAAACATTTTTTTAAGCCTATTCACCACACATCACAATAGCATTATTATCTTTTAATGCAGCGAAATAAAATTCCGTCAATGGCTGTACGTACCCTTCGAATAGGCTTTTTTTATCCCCAGAACCTATGTCTTCAAGCTCCTGCTTGGCTTCTTGTGATAAAGCATCATACATTTTCGAAAAACCTTCAAAGCTGTTAATCTTGTGCTCACATATCCAATTACAAATTTTTGCAACCTCAGATGTAGAAAGAAACCCATTAATTATCCTGTATCCTACTTGCTTTTCTACATAATTTCCTAACAGCATTTTGTAGGGCAAGGCCGCTGTGTCACTATAAGTGTCTACGGTGTTCATAAAAATGATAGCTAAATCCTCTGTCATCTTATAAAGATTAACACTTTTTGATTTATCTATCTCCTTTTCCAGATTGGATAAATCTTCGATTCGATCCGCTTTTCCAACTCGGTATAGTATGATTGAAATTCCCAAAGGCTGTGATTTTGTTTTGAGATAATAGTGGGTTGATATATTAACTTTTGACTGATGACTAAATGCAGACTAAAAAAATATTACCGAAGCAAAAAAAAGGGAAATAAACACTGTTTCATAGCTTTTATTAAAACTTGTGGTGAATTTTGAAACATTGATTATGACTTGGTATCTTGTCTTCTCTTTGCTGCTTTAGATTAAAGTTATAAAAATTTAACTTGATTAGGAGATTGTAAGAAAATACAAAGATGTTTATTGGATGTAAGTCGAAGTGAGAAAAAGTATTGTTGATTTTAACCAATACATTCTTAGAAACAGAGTATCTTACCATACAAGCAAGTATATACCCAATTTAACAATACATCCACCATGAAAAAAAACTATTTTCTACTGGTCTATCTTTTCATATCCATTATATCCTTTTCTCAAACCAATCAATCTTACAAACCCCCATTCTTCAAAGACAATAACCGTCTTGAAAAAATAAAACCCTTCTTCCCCATCATCGAAAAAATATACCGGGAACATGCGGAGAAAAATCATTTTCCCGGATACAGTTTTGGAGTTGTAATGGATGGCAGTTTGGTATTCTCAGGAACCGGTGGATATACTGATGTGGTATCTAAAAATCAGGTTAATAATCAAACTATGTTTCGCATTGCATCCATGTCTAAAAGCTTCACTGCTATGGCTATTTTGAAACTTCGAGATGAGGGTAAACTAAGATTGGATGATGCTGTTGAAAATTACATTCCTGAATTACGCAATCAACAATTAACCAAAGACGCTCCAACTATTACCATTAGAGATCTTATGACTCATTCCGCCGGCTTTCCACAAGATGATCCCTGGGCTGATCGTCAATTAGCAGATACAGAAGAAGAATTGTTAGATGTGATCAAAAAAGGATTACATTTTTCCAATGTACCCGGCTTGCGTTATGAATACAGCAACCTAGGTTTTACCATGTTGGGTTATATCATTCATAAAGTATCGGGTAAACCTTACAGCACCTATATCAAAGAAAATATCTGGCAACCCTTGGGCATGTCGCAAGCTGAATGGGAATTCAGTAAAGTACCTGCTTCCCAATTGGCCAAAGGTCATCGCTGGATCAACAACCAATGGATTGATGAACCTTTATTACACGATGGCATCTATGGCTCTATGGGTGGTATGATTACTTCGATGGAGTCATTCAGCAAATACATCGCTTTCCATTTGAATGCCTGGCCCCCTTCCAATACAGATGATGTAGGTCCGGTGAAACGTAGCACTGTTAGAGAAATGCATCAACCCTGGCGCTATGGTGGACTAAATGCACAATACCGCTACCCTAACGGAAGAACTTGTGCTACAGCATCTGCCTACACCTATGGTCTTCGGTGGACCAATGATTGCGAGGGTAGAACTGCTGTTGGACATAGCGGTGGCTTACCCGGTTTCGGCAGTAACTGGCTGATATTACCCGAGTATGGTATTGGCGTAGCTTTCTTCGCCAATGTGACGTATGCGCCTACTGCAGATCCGAATATTCAAGTATTGGATACTTTGGTAAGAGCTGCACAATTAGAGCCACGTGTCTTACCTCCTTCGGATGTCCTTTTAAAAGCGCAAAAAGAATTACTGTTTCTATTACCCGATTGGAAAAATGCTGCCAACTCTTCACTCTTTGCAGAAAATTTCTTTCTTGATAAGCCCATTCAAGACTTGATCAAAGAATGTCGAGATATTTTTAATGCAGCCGGTAATATTATTCATGTAGACGATATCGTACCCCTGAACCAACTACGCGGACAAGTAACCCTGCGTTGCGAGAATGGAGATATTCAAATTTTCTTTACACTAACCCCTACCAATCCGGCTCAGATCCAAGATTTTAGGATCAGAAGGGTGCAGAGGGGGAGGTGATGGGTGCTAGGTATTTGGTTATCGGGGAATCGGGTGATCGGGGTACTGGGTGCTAGGTGCTTGGTACTAGTTTTTTAAATATTCGAAGTGTTTTCTATTTGCCATAAGCCATCTGCCATGGGCCATGGACCATGGACTATCAACTATTGACTTACCCAAATAACTCACTCATGTTATCAAATCGTTACCAAATCATTATGAAATAGTTACTAAATAGTTAACGAGTAGTTTTGCCGCCGTTAAACAGTTGATATGAAACCAGTTTACGGGGCGATTATTTGTTTGTTTTGGGTACAGATCGGCTTTACACAATCATTAAGTGAGGCTATTAAATCGACCCCCAAACCACCCGCTGAGAAAAAATGGTTTGAAAGTTTTTCAATTCGCGGTTACGTACAGGCACGTTATAATCGCTTGTTGGAAACCAATCCAAATTTAGGCAACGAACAGGGCGACCGTAGTTGGGGTAAAGGCGGCGGTTTATTTTTACGTCGGATGCGTATCATATTTTTTGGACAGATCAGTAAACAAGTATATTTCTATATTCAACCCGACTTTGCCAGTTCAGCCTCTTCCACCAATCTACATTATGGTCAATTAAGAGATGCTTACTTTGATTTGGGAGTAGACAAGAAAAATGAGTTTCGTTTCAGAATTGGACAGAGTAAAATCCCCTATGGTTTTGAGAATATGCAATCGAGTCAAAACCGTTTGCCATTAGACCGTAATGATGCATTGAACAGCGCTATTTCGAATGAACGCGATATTGGTGCGTTTTTCTATTGGGCCCCTACCAAACAAAGAGAGTTATTTTCATCATTGGTGAGAGATGGATTGAAAGGTTCAGGTGACTATGGTGTATTTGCTTTTGGTGTATACAACGGACAAACCGCTAATAGACCGGAGCAAAATGACAAACTACATGTGGTTACACGTTTCTCTTATCCATTACAAATCGGCGATCAGATCATAGAACCGGGTATTCAAGCTTACACAGGTCAGTATGTAGTTACCAGAGAACAAACCAGCAATGGCGCTAAGTTCAAAGCTGATCGAAACTACCTCGATCAACGCGCTGCCGCCACTTTTGTATTGTATCCAAAACCTTTTGGTATTCTCACAGAATACACGATCGGTAAAGGGCCAGAATTCAATCCGGCTACCGATTCCATTGAAACAAGATCATTGCACGGAGGCTATATCACATTGTCCTATATGCTGAAGAAAAAAGAACAAGTGTTTATTCCTTTCATTCGTGGACAATACTATAATGGCGGCAAGAAGCATGAATTGGACGCACGCAGTTATCGTGTAAGAGAAATGGAAATCGGTATTGAATGGCAGCCGGTGAAACAATTTGAATTGGTAGCCATGTATACCATCTCCTCTCGCAGGTATGAAGACTTCGCTTTACAAAATAACTTACAGCGTGGCAATTTACTTCGCTTGCAAGCGCAGATAAATTTCTAACTTAGGGTTATTCATCAACCCATCCATTACAATGGCCGAGATCAAAACTAAAGTCGGACAGGAAAACATCACCGACTTTCTGAATACGATTACACCTGAGCAAAAAAAGAAAGACGCTTTTCAATTACTGGAACTTTTTCAAAAGATCACCGGATTAACACCCCAATTATGGGGCGGCGCTATTGTTGGTTTTGGGAAATACCAGTACCAACAAAAAGGCGGTCAAAAAGGCGAATGGTTTTTGGCAGGTTTTGCTCCTCGCAAATCAAACATCAGTATCTATACCATGGCAGGCTTTGACCAATATGAATCATTGCTGAAACAATTGGGTAAATACAAAACCGGTATGGGTTGTTTATACATCAACAAACTGGCAGATGTGGACGTTGCTATCTTAGAAAAGATTGCACATGCTTCTTTTGAAGAGATGAAGAAAAAATCTACTACACTCGTACGTTACTGACGCACAGGTAATGGCTTCCCTACTTCAACCGAACAATCATGTCCTGGTTGACCATGTGGCGGATTGATCAATACCTTTCCTCCAGTACTAGGTGCAGACTGCATCATCGGAGCATTTTGTGTTGCAGGCGCTGTATTCATTTGGACAGGCGCAGGTGCAGAATTTGCATTGGGTGCACTATTCAAAGGAGCACCTACGGCAATATCACAACGATGTCCGGGTAACCCATGTGCAGGGTTCAACGCTATGGGTTCTGCATTGGGTGTGCTCACCTTAGGAGCTGAATCACTGATAGTCGGCGCAGCCACAGTTTGCGGTGCTGGCGATACGGTATTCATGTCTACATTCCCTTCTCCTTCATTGCTATTACAGGCGGCTGCGAATAGGGTTATTACCAACAGACTTAGAATTCTCATGGTTTTGTTTTTAGTAAAGCTAATGGTTTACGATTTCATATTGGCTTTAAAGACTCGAATAAAATTACCTCCCAATATTTTTTGGATGTCTTTTTTCTTATACCCTCTCTCCAATAATGCTTTGGTGATCAACGGCAATCCTGTTACATCATCCAATTGTTGGGGTGAGGAACTGATTCCATCAAAATCAGAACCCAACCCAACATGATCTACACCGATCAACTTTACGATATAGTCCAGATGATCTAACAACAATGACAAAGGCGGACGAAGACTTTTCACCTCATCCGGATATTTTTCAAACAACACCTGCGATGCATAATAAGGTTCCGGATTGATTTTGCGTAAAGAATCTCTTTCCACCTTATGTGCTTGCAGAAAAGCATTGTTACGGGCATTGAATCCACTATCCAAAAAACCGGAATAAAAATTCAAATGAACCACCCCATTGTTCTTGGCAATAGCTTTTAGTTGATCATCTTTCAAATTACGAGATACCGGACAAATAGCATGCACACAACTATGAGAAGCAATCACGGGTTTGGTAGTAGTAGCGATGGCATCCCAGAAAGTTCGCTCCCCAACATGCGACACATCTACAATCATTCCCAATTCGTTCATCCGTTGAACAATTTGTTTACCCAATGCAGTGAGCCCTCTTTTTTCCATGGGTAATGTGTCTTTAACTTCATCGGCAGCAGAAGTTGCCCATGCGGTAGAATTGTTCCAGGTCAGTGTCATATAGCGAACACCTCTTTCGAAAAGTTGATCTAATTTTTGTAAGTCATCTTCAATCATGTGTCCACCTTCCACACCCATCATGGCACCTAACTTTTTTTCTTTTACGGCACGTTGCAGGTCTGATGGCGTTTTTACCAGCATCATTGCAGATAGATTTCTTTCCACCCAAGCATATACTGAATCTATTTCCTGATTGGCTCTTTTGTAGGCGGCTCCTTTTCCAAAACCACCATCGCAGAAAATGGAAAATACTTGTATGTCCATACCGCCTTCTTTCATACGTTGTAAATCTGAATGCGTTCTGCCTTTCAGGTTCTGATCAAATCGAACACCTTTATCAGCTGCTTGTGTAGGAAAATCATTATGCGTATCGATAACAATGGACCGTTGGTGCAATTTTTTATAGGATTGCGACATCGCCAATAATGGCATTAGCAATAAAAAAAATACAACTGTTTTTTTCATAGTATGAACTTAAAAAGATACGATTTACTCGATTGATTTACGCAATGCTTTACCGGCGCGCACTCCGGTATGCTGACCTTCGTTAACAGTTATTTGTCCATTCACCAATACATAACTAAACCCGGATGAATATTGATGTGGTTGATCAAATGTAGAACGATCGATCACTGTTTTTTCATCAAAGATGACAATATCTGCTGCCATTCCTTCCAGTAATAATCCACGATCTTTTAATCTGAATTTGGTTGCAGGCAGTGAAGTCATTCTGCGAATGGCTTCTTCGAGTTCAATTACTTTTTCCTCACGAACATATTTCCCCAATACCCTTGCATTGGTTCCATATCCTCTCGGATGTGGATTGCCTTGTTGGTAGATACGAATGCTGGCATCAGAAGCAAACATATTGAAGGGATATTGCATGATCGTTTTTACATCATCCTCACTCATTCCATGAAATACCATTCCCGCACCACCTTGCTCCATCATTTGAATAATAACTTCTGCCTCTGACACTGCGGTATGTGGATTGCCTTTTGATAAATTCACTTGTTCAATACTTTTTCCATTCAAAGTAGTATCTGCCTCAAAATAAGCGACTACCGGATAACTGAAATGTTGCAATTTTCTTTTCGCAAGTTTTTGTAGCATGTACTGCTTCACTTCCTCACGAATCTTCGGATTTTTTAGCCTGGCATTAATTGAATCTCTACCATCGGCCAAAACCCAATCAGGTAATAAAGTACTGAGTGAAGTACTAGATGCAGTGTAAGGATATTGATCGATGGTGACATCCAATCCTTGCTGTCTTGCCTGCATCACCATCGGAATGGTTTCTTTACTTCTTCCCCAGTTTTGTTGTCCACTAAGTTTGAAATGCGATATCTGAACCGGCAATCCTGCTTCTTTACCAATGTACAATGCCTCTTCGATGGCTTGCACCACACTATCACCTTCATCTCTCATGTGACTTGCATAAACGCCCTGATACTTTGCTGTTACTTTCGCCAAACGCACCACTTCCTCAGTCTTAGAATAGGTGCCTGGAATATAGATGAGTCCGGTAGACATTCCCACAGCACCGCTTTTCATGGCTTTCTCTACCAACTGCTCCATTTGTAACATTTCTGCTTCGGTAGGATCTCTTTTCACAGTGCCCATTACAGCTTTACGCACATCATTGTGTCCGATCAGCGCCGCAACATTCACTGAAGTACGCAAACTATCTACCATGCTGAGGTAAGCATCAATGTCAGCTTCTGATAATCCACAATTACCGGTGATAACGGTTGTAACACCATCATAAATGAAATTGGCTGCTTCCGGATGTTTTTTTTCATCTTTTTCAATATGGGTATGCACATCAATAAAGCCCGGAGCTACAATTTTTTGTTGGGCATCAATAATGCGATTGGCAGTCCATTTACCCAAGCTCCCGATGCGAACAATTTTTCCATTGCTGATAGCAATATCACCATAGTACCAGGAATTGCCCGTTCCATCAAGTATGCGACCGTTTTTTATGAGTATTTCTGCCTGCTGTGCCTTCGCAGTACCACATAAAAGAAGAAAAATGACCAATAAACGCATATAAAAAGATTATGCTGAAAGATAAGCAATCTTGACAGACTGGTTTAGCAGCTATTTTTTGCTATGAGCTATAACAATACGCTCATAGAAAGATAGCTGACCTAAGAAGCCAAAACTCAGCCCGAAAGCTGTAATTTTGCACTCCATAAAAAAACGGATATGCTGGATAAGCTCGATGCCATCAAAGCCAGATTTGAACAAGTAGGTGTAGCACTTACCAATCCTGAGATCATTAATGATCAGAAGCAGTTTGGTGCATACAGCAAAGAGTATCGTTCTTTAGAGAAGATCGTAAAACCTTATGATGAATATCAAAAGGTGATGGCAGACTACACTTTTGCTAAAGACAATCAGAACAGCAGTGATCCTGATATGCGTGAGTTAGCCAAAATGGAATTGCCTGAACTGGAAGAAAAGAAAGAAGCGCTGGAAAAAGAATTAACCAAACTACTTATACCGAAAGATCCACAGGATGATAAAAATGCCATTCTGGAAATTCGTGCCGGTACAGGTGGTGATGAAGCGAGTTTATTTGCTGGTGATCTCTTAGGCATGTATTTGCGGTATTGTGCTAAAAAAGGATGGAAAGCCGCTGTAGTGAGTGAAAGTGAAGGAACAGTAGGCGGATACAAAGAAGTTGTGGTAGAAGTTACCGGTGAAGATGTGTATGGCACTTTAAAATTCGAAAGCGGTGTACATCGTGTTCAACGTGTTCCCGATACAGAAACACAAGGGCGTGTGCACACTTCAGCAGCAACTGTTGCCGTGATGCCGGAAGCTGAGGAAGTAGATTTTGAATTGAAAGAAAGTGATGTGAAAATGGAAACTGCCCGAAGTGGCGGTGCGGGCGGACAAAACGTTAACAAAGTAGAGACCAAAGTATTTTTGACCCATATTCCTACCGGTGTGGTAGTGGTTTGTCAGACCGAACGTTCGCAGTTAGGCAACCGTGAAAAAGCCATGGCCATGTTGCGTACCAAATTATATGAAGAACAGGTACGTAAACAAGAAGAAGAAATTGCACGCCACAGAAAAACATTGGTAAGTACGGGCGACAGGAGTGCCAAGATCAGAACTTATAACTGGCCGCAGGGTCGTGTCACTGATCATCGTATTGGCTTGACTTCCTACAACTTAGATGCAGTGATCAATGGCGAGATCGATGAATTCATCGAAGCCTTACAAGTGGCTGAAAACGCCGAGAAAATGTTGGTGCAATAAGTTTCCCCTTCTATCTGTTTTGCAACGATTTTATAACAGAGGTTGTCTATATTTATATAGTAAAAATCTGTTATGCAGAAAACCTTTGTATATATTTTCCTGTTCGTACTATTGGCAGGTAGTAGTAAAGGACAAATAGGTTCCTATTCATTTTCAGGAGGTTCTAATGTATTGTACAACAATGGCTATGGCATACCTTGGCTAAACTCAGACCTATTCATTGCGGACGGCTCTCCTTTTTATGATACCTCGTTTTGCTTGGGATCCATTCAACTGACCAATGGAAAAATGTACAGTGGTATTAAACTAAAGCTGAATCTCGAGGAACAGAAAATCATTTTTGAAGTAGAAGATGGCAAAGCTTTTGTTCTATCTGTTCCGGTATCACGTGTTGAGTTAGGATGCACCGGTTCATTACAACCAACAGTATTCCGTTCCGGATTCACCGCCATTGATAAACAAAATGAGCGTTCCTTATACCAAGTACTCGATTCCGGAAAAGTATTACTATTGAAATATACAGAGATCAGATTCAAAGATTCTAAAGCCTATAACAGTAATGATATGACGAGAAGTTATCGACAACTTCCCAGTTATTATTTATGGATACCGGGGAAAGACATGATTAAGATTTCAAACAATGAAAATGATTTGGTAGGGATGCTTTCCGATCAACAAAAATTATTGAAAGATGCTATATTGAAAGAGAAATGGAAGGTAAGAAAAGAAGCAGACCTCATTAAGATCGTTTCTTTATACAATCGTTCTTCTATAAAAGGTTTTTAAAAAATGCATATGAAAAAACATATTTTGCTACTACTCACCACCAGTTTTATGAGTTATGTAGCTTTAGCTCAGAGTTTTGAAAGGATAGATCCTTTGCGCCATACAAAAGAAACCATCCAGTTCATGAACGACGGGAATGGCCAACCTTTTAAACCTACTCGTGGTTTTGAAGAAGAAGGCTCCCCATTTTTTGCCAATGACTATTTGGAAAGCACGATTCAATTACTGAATGGGAAAAGCTACCACCGTGTTCCGGTGAAGATCAATTATCTAACAGGTCAGTTATTATTTAAAACAGAAGATGGACAGGAAATGACTGTCATTAAACCTTTTCAACGTATTGAACTCTTCCGTGAAGGACAGAAATATATTTTTAGAAGTGGATTCCCCCCTATAGATAAACAAAATGAATTCACTTTATATGAAATGCTTGATTCCGGTGCTGCGATATTATTGAAACATACATCCGTAACATTTCAAGACAAGCAACCTTATAACGGGGTGAATATTATCAGGACTTACACAAAAAAAGAAGTGTATTATTCTTATATACCTACCAACGGATTGATTGCATTACCGGCTGAACCAACAGAACTAATTCGTTTATTTGGAAAAGACGCTATTGCGATGAATAATTATCTGCTGGCGCATAAACTCAAGACTAAAAAAGAAACAGATCTGATCAAATTATTTGCGCATTATAACGCCCTCAAAAAATCAAATTGATCTTTAGTTTTTGTTGATGCTGTCTTCTTCTTTTTTGATTTTTTGCTCCCATGCCCAAGCGGTATGCATCATCTGTTCTAGGTCGTAACGAATTGTCCAGCCAAGTTGGTGTATGGCTTTTTCATTGTTGGCATAGATTGCTTCAATATCACCCGGTCTTCTTGGCCCCATTTCATAATTCAATTGTTGACCACTTACTTTCTCAAATGTATGAATGGCTTCCAGTACGGTGATCCCATTACCGGTGCCGAGGTTAAATACTTCACAATTGTATTGATTATTACCAGCTCGTAAATAGTCAACAGCAAGCGTATGGGCATGCGCGATATCTGATACATGGATATAATCACGGATACAACTACCATCTCGTGTTTGGTAATCATTACCATATACCATCATCTTCGGTAATTTACCGATTGCGGTTTGTGTAATAACAGGAACCAGATTTTGTGGCTTTCCTAAAGGCAATTCGCCAATCAGACAAGAAGGATGGGCTCCTACCGGATTGAAATAACGTAATAAAACGACTTGGGTATTTGAAGCTTGCGCAAAATCACGAAGCATTTGTTCCCCCATTTGTTTGGTGGCCCCGTATGGTGAAGCTGCTTGTTGCAAAGCTGTTTCTTCGGTTACAGGAAACCGATCTGGATTACCATATACTGTACAGGAAGAGGAAAATACCAGCTGCTGAATATTAAACTCCTTCACGCATTTCAAAATACTAACCAGCGAACCCATATTATTTTCATAATACAATAAAGGTTGTTCTACCGATTCACCGACTGCTTTATATGCTGCAAAATGAATCACTGCACTGATGTCGGGATTCTCTTGAAATACAGCTAAGGTTTCATCAAAATTCTTGAGATCGACTTTATAATTCTTGATACGCTTACCTGTGATCAATTGTATGCCAGTGATTGGATAAGGGGTGGACCGTGATTGATCATCAATAGAAATCACGTCATATCCATTTTCGATCAGATCCACAATGGTATGTGAACCAATATATCCGCAGCCTCCAGTAACCAATATTTTTGCCATGTTCAAAACTTGATACGGCAAAATACATAGCTCTGCTTAGAATCAGATAAAAAATTTGATGATATAGTAAATCAATGCTGCCATAGCAGCAGAAACAGGAATGGTTAAAATCCATGCCCAAAGAAGATTCACCGTTACTCCCCAACGTACTGCGCTCAATCGTTTAGTGGCACCTACACCTATGATAGCCCCTGTAATGGTATGAGTAGTACTTACCGGGATGGCTAATTTCTCTGTGAGGAATAAAGTAATAGCTCCTGCTGTTTCAGCACTTACCCCTTCCAGTGGCGTTACTTTTGTAATTCTAGTACCCATCGTCTTAACAATTTTCCATCCTCCACTCATGGTTCCCAATCCGATCACAAGAAAACTACAAAAAGGTACCCAGCTATACTCAGTTACAAATTGATTGAATGTCATATCCACACCCAATGATTTTTCGTAGTAAATAATGGCAGCTCCAATAATACCCATTACTTTTTGCGCATCATTACCACCATGCCCTAAACTAAATGCTGCAGATGAAACCAACTGAAGTCTTTTAAACCAAGTTTCTGCTTTATACGGATTGGCTCGTTTGCAGAGGTGCACAATTAAAATGGTAATGAAAAATGCCATAAACATCCCTATCAATGGAGCCATGAAAATGAATAAGAATGTTGGAATGACTTTAGCATAGTTTACCACATCAATTCCACCTTCACTAAAGCCACCCGCATGTGCTAATGCTGCCCCCATAAAACCACCCAATAAAGTATGTGATGAGCTAGAGGGAATACCAAACCACCAAGTAACCAGATTCCAAGTGATGGCTGCAATCAACCCTGCCAGAATAACTTCGAGTGTGATAAAATTTTCGTTGACAGATTTAGCAATCGTATTACCAATTTTAAATTCCCCGATCAGGTATTTCGAAATAAAGAAGGCTGCAAAGTTGAATATAGCAGCCCAAAGTACCGCCTGAAATGGCGTCAATACTTTTGTTGAAACGATGGTAGCAATAGAGTTTGCCGCATCATGAAACCCATTGATATAATCGAAGATAAAAGCCAGAACAATGATGATGACCAGGAGGGTGAACATAGGGTTGATTTTTCTGGGGAGAAAAAGTGAAAGGTGAAAGGTGAAAAGTGAAACAAAAATCATTTCACTTTTCACCTTTCACTTTTCACTTTAAGCATACTTAATAATAATAGATTCAATTACATTGGCTGCGTCTTCACATTTATCAGTCGCAATTTCCATGACCTGATAAATTTCTCTTTTCTTGATCACTTCTTTAAAGTCATTCTCTTGCTGGAACAACATTTCAATACTCATATCAAATACATCATCAGCCTGGTTCTCGATGCTGTTTACTTTTACCATCGCCTCGGTCATCTCACGCAGGTTCTTCATATCACGTAGTCCATTCACCGCTTTTTTGATCTCGATGGTACCCTGCAGGATCAGATCCGCCATTTTCTGAATACCGGTATCATTCGGATTTACACTGTAGAAATTGATCTTTTTAGAAGATGCGAAAATATAATCGGCAATATCATCCAAAGCTGTTGCCAGGTAGTGGATGTCTTCACGATCGAACGGGGTGATGAAATTTCTGCCTAATTCAGTAAAAATGCGGTGGGTATTATCGTCGTTTTTATGCTCCAGGTCTTCAATCTGAGCCAGTACCGCTGCACGTTTGTTATTATCGGGTTCACTCACCATCTCCTTGAGTTTCAAGCCCATTTCGTGCACTTTTTCGGCTACATCTTCAAATAATTCATAGAAAACTTTATTTTTTGGCATGAACAAACGGCCGAAAGTATTGATACCCATAGGTTAAAATTTACGCAAAAATAGGCTTACGGTACCGATGTAGAAAGGAAAACAAGGAATTAATAATTAGGTAACATTAAAATTTGCTGAATTTCTGTATATGTACCTAATCGCAATCGTTAACGGTTTGTTCTCATTTAGGACATTTCCGGTTAACACAGCCCCTGCAATTTTGCAACGCAGTTTATCGTAATTGAGCAACGAAAGTAGATTTTCTCATGTGTCGGCCCCGATGTCTATCGGGGCTTTGCGTGGGAGGGGGGAAGTGAAAGGTGAAAGGGAAAACTTTACTAAGGACCATAGTAGGAAATCATCCTTTTCACGTTTCACCTCTCACCTCCCCTCATTCCCTCTTCGCATCCAACGTAAACCCAATCGTAGTTCCTACATCCAGTTTACTACGAACATGCATGGTTTGTCCGTGGGCTTCAATGATATGTTTACAGATGGCTAGTCCGAGTCCGGTACCTCCTTTATCTCTGCTCCTACCTCGATCTGTACGGTAAAATCGTTCGAATATTCTGGGTAAATGTTCTTCAGCAATACCAATACCATCATCACTAAATTCAATTAATACGTGTTCATCATCCGTTCGATAAATACTCGCAACAATGGTTCCATCCTGCTTACCATATTTCACTGCATTCTCCAAGAGATTATTCATGACCTGTCTGATCTTCTCTTGATCTGCAAATACTGTGATTGGATATTCGCAACCTTTTTTTATAGAACACTTGATATTTTTAGCAGTTGTTTTAATAGACAGTGTTTCATACACTTCTTTGATCAATTCCTGGATCACAAAATTCTCTTTATACAAAGGCTGTTCCCCGCTTTCCAGTCTGGATATCTCATCCAGATCTTTCACAAGGTTCACCATGCGGTCTACATTCCTGGCTGTATTTTCCAAGAAACGTTTACGTACATCAGGCGATTCCATCGCGCCACTTAATAGCGTATCTACATATCCTTGAATAGCGAAAATGGGTGTTTTAAATTCATGTGCCAGGTTCTGCAGAAATTCTTTGCGGTATGCTTCATTGTTTTTGAGTAATTCAATCTCTGCACTTCTTTGTTCCGCCCATTTTTCTACATCTTCTCTCACCTCATCAATTCCTTTTTGCGGTAAGATATATTTGTAATAAGTTTCTTCTCTTTTGCTTGCTTTTGTTTGATAGATGAATTTATAGATCAACTTGATTTTGCGATAGATAAAAGACTCTAATACCGTTCTGATCAGTAAATAACTACCTAAAAAAGTCAATACCAAAGAACCCACCGCTATTTTCCAATCTGGCTCAATAATCCAAATGCCTAATGAAATAGGAATCGACAAAATCAAAGCAGTAAATGCCGATAACTGTTGCGGAGAAAGATTCTTTGTTTTGAACATTACCACTAAGGTAGGGAAAGAGAGAAATCAGAAATAAAGAATAAGAAATAAGGAACAGAGAAATGAAGAATAATGAATTTTGAAGTAGCACCATACAATCACTTGTGGCATGGGCTTGAAGCTTGCGGCGTGTAGCCTACAGCTCACAGCTCAAACTTATATCCAACCCCTTTAACCGTTGTAATACAATCCACTCCCAACTTCTGACGCACTTTGCGGATATGAACGTCAATGGTTCTGTCGCCTACGATTACATCATTACCCCAGATCTGCGAAAGGATTTCATTACGAAGGAAAACTCTTCCCGGACGAGATGCGAGCAAATACAGCAACTCAAACTCTTTTTTTGCCAACACCACTTCCTGTTCATCAATGATAACATTGAATTTTACAGGATCGATCTGAATATTGGCGATTTTGATGGTTTTACCGGTGTCTTTTGAATTCACGCGTCTGAATAATGCGTTGACGCGACTCACCAGTACTTTCGGGCTAATGGGTTTGCTTACATAATCATCAGCACCCGTTTCCAGTCCTTTAATTTGAGAGGCTTCATCACTGAGAGCGGTTAGGAAAATGATCAAAGTATCCTGAAACAAAGGTTGTGAACGGAGTATCTGGCAAACTTCCACACCCGTTTTTTTGGGCATCATGATATCCAAAATGATCAGGTCGGGATGAATTTGCTTGGCTTTTTCGATGGCTTCGTTTCCATCTTTGGCGGTGTAGACCTCATACCCTTCTTTGGTGAGGTTATAAGAGATGATCTCTAATATGTCTTGCTCGTCGTCTGCAATCAAAATCTGTTTCGGCTTGCCTTCCATTGTTAACCTTATGTTTACACAAAATTAATTTTAAACATTGGCATAAAAGGTTTTTGGCACTATTATGTTATTGTTAACTGATTACGCCGCTTTTAAGCTGTCTAAATGAGGGAGTTGGAAGCCTTTTTATGCAAATCCTCCTATTCCATCATTTGGCAGTATTTTTGTATAAGTGTATGAGCATGAAGAAATTTTACCTGATCGTTCTGTTATGGGCTGTATCCATCACTTCTTTTGCACAACAGGAAATGGCCATGCCGCCCATTCCGTTGATGCGTGAGGTACACCATTCGTATATCGAAACCAGTCTTCGCAATATTGCCAAACTGAGCAGTATTGCTGATACTGTTTTCCCTGTCACCAATGATCCTAAACTCAATCAGTCCATCCATAAAAGCATTCGAACCTATGTACACAATATGCGTGCAATAGTTGAATCGAGTTCGAAGCTGAGTGATAATGAAAAATATACCTGGCTAAGAGGTATCAATGATTTGCTTACCGGCTTTCAATCTGCATGGCAGGCCCGCATCATCCGCAATATCATGTATCCCGGACTTATCAAAGCCTTTTATGAGTGTATGCTATTGGAACTGGACGGAAAATCAATTCTTCCAGTAATTGAACAAAATGAATTAGAGATCGGTAATGTATTGATCCAAAATTATTGCTTAAAAAACAATAGCGGTATAGAAGCAGCAAAAGATGTATTGGTTTTGAAGACATGTCAACGTGAGCCTGATAATATCCTCAAAGTACTTACTCGTTTCCCCAATAATCGATACGCCGATAGTTTGATTACCATCAGCGCATTCCGGAATCAGGAAGAACTCTATAATTATGCTGCTGCACCGAATGCACTCGGACAAAAAATTCAGCAGGTACAACATCCTTTGGTGAAATTGATCGCAACATTGGCTAGGTCAAAAAATGGTAGAATGTATTTTCCTTTTTTGGATGATCTCTATCAAAATAAAATCACCATCAATCAAATTGCGCCAATATTGAACAATGAGTCTTCTGATAACTATTATAAATTATTGGTGAAAACTAGGATAGGCTATGCTGAAAGAATGAGGAAAGGCGATACCCCTATGGCTGCCAAAACCTTGGTGGGTAAGCTTCGTAGTAAAGCTGTAGAACTATATATCAATGAAATCAATGCTTTACATGATGAATCAAATCCTATTATTCGCTTTAAGAAAATAGATTCATTAAATCCACAGGAACTCTATTATTTAGCCGTATTGGGAGAAGAGGAAATTTATACTTCCAGTTTTGTTTCAGGAGTGTACCCTCGCATTTTTGCACGCTTTAAAAATGGAGATGCTGATTCCCTCTTACAAACATTGCATTATGATTTTTATCGTAAGTTTTTAAAAATGTCGGCAGCTTATAATACACTCGATGATTTTTTGAAACGCATGAGTAAGCCTGCTGCTCAAAAACTAGTACGGAATTTTGTTAATGGATTAGAGAAAACCGGCTCACTAGAAGATGCCGTTGATGTAGCAGATTCTTATGCCAGTATTTATAATAAAGATATCCGCAAACTCATACTATCGCAGGTACAACAAAATCTTCGAAGCAGTAAAACGCAGCAAGATAAAAGAGGAGAAGTGATTTATCATTTACTCAACACTATTTTCGTTTCTGCAGATTCATCCGGCAAAACAAATCTTTCTGCATCTCTTGGTATCAACACGGTATACAATATGCCATTAAAAGAATTACAGAATGCTTCAGGAAGAATCATCATTCAGCAATACGCTTATGGCGATAAAGATGCAGAAAGTTACTTTGGTGCATTTCTGGCTCGTTTTAGCAATAGCAATTGGCGTATCGTTCGAAAACCTTATTGGGTAGAGATCAGTTCTGCGCGTGGTACACCCGTAACCATCTATGCAAACCTCCCACTTGATGAAACCAAAGACCTAGATGCAATGGCACAAGACAGTCTCAACTATTATTTAGAGACGAACGGGTTACAGCCAACCATGGTCATCCATCGCGGACACAGCTATTATCTCCAACAAACCATTGACCAACTGGCTCCTTCTGCCAAAGTGGTCTTGTTGGGTAGTTGCGGAGGCTATCAAAAACTAAATTTGGTATTGGATATTTGTCCAAGCGCCCATATTATATCTTCCAAACAAGTAGCAGCCGGTGTACTCAATCAAGCTTTGATTGATGCTATTACTGACCAAATCAGACTGAATAAAGATCTGGTGTGGGAGGAGATCTGGCAAAAACTTCAGAACCGCGTAACCGGCGGGTACAAAGAAAAGTTTGAAGACTATATTCCACCACACAAAAACCTAGGTGCCATTTTCATCATGGCCTTTAATAAGGCTATGGAAAATGGGAGCGGGTCAAACTAAAAATGGATTGTTTCTTTTTTCATAACCGATAGTGGTGGTAATACCATGACCTGGGAATACTTTGACCTCATCCGGCAATACCCATAATTTCTCCCGAATACTATTAAGCAAGGTTTGATGGTCTCCGCCCGGTAGGTCGGTTCTGCCAATACTTTGATGGAACAATACATCTCCTCCAATCAATAGTTGTTGTTCTTGATGGTAAAAACAGATGCTTCCCGGTGAGTGTCCGGGTGCCCAAATCACCTGCAAAGCATCATTTCCCAGATTCACGGTATCTCCTTCCTGAAGAAAGTGTAAGGGGCCGTCATAATTTTCAAAAGGAAGCCCCCAACGTTCTCCGGAACGTGGAGCATGAGCTAATACCTGTTCTTCCAAGGGATGTAAATAAAGTTCCAGATTGAACTCATCATACACCCATTTGTTACCAAAAACATGGTCTAAATGACAATGTGTATTGAGCAACTGAACAGGATCCAGCTTCGTATCTTTTATAAAGTTTTTTAACGTTTCCTGTTCAGCGGAAAAGTAACAACCGGGATCAATTATAATAGCTTTGCCTTGTTCATTATAAAGCACATAGGTGTTTTCCTGAACAGGGCTGAAAATAAAGGCCTTTACCTTGAGCATAACGTTTTTTATGAAGGTTTTACAGGGTAATTGACTAATTTTAAAACACTAAAGTTCGGATATGCAATTGAATCGAATGATGAAAGGATGGGTTTTAGCCATTTTTTTATTTCCAGTCCTTTCCATGGCCCAGGTAAACTCAGTTGAATTTGGGAAAAACAGGGTACAACATAAAAAACTGATATGGAAGTTCTATCAGTCACCCAATTTTAATACATACACCAGTCAAGGTGGTGTAGAACTAGGCAAATTTGCTGCCCAAGTTGCCGAAGAAGAGCTTCGTTCATTGGAAAACTTTATTGAATATTCCTTACAACGTCGTGCTAATATCGTTGTGTACAATAATTACAATGATTATAAAAGTAGCAATATCGGTTTGGGTATTGATTGGCAGAATTCAGGCGGACTTACCAAGCTGGTGAATAATAAAATTGTCGTGTATTTTGATGGTAATCATGCCAACCTGAAGCGACAAATCAGAGAAGGCATTGCCAGGGTATTAACTGATAATTTATTATTTGGAGATGATATTGGCGAATTTGCCAGTAACCAAGCGCTCTTGGATTTGCCGAAATGGTTGGTAGATGGATATGTTTCCTATGCTGCTGAGTCATGGAGTACTACCAAAGATGATGAACTCAAAAGTGCCATACTCAGTGGTACTTATCGTTCCTTTTATCAGTTTGCTTTTGAAAAGCCCATTCTTGCAGGACACTCATTTTGGCAGTATATCGGTGAAAAATACCGTAAAGAAAATATCACTTACCTATTATATCTCGCACGTATCTATAAAAACCTGAATCAGGCTTGCATGCGTGTATGCAAAAAGAAATTCAAGGAAGTGTTGGAAGACTTCATGCAATTTCAACAAGAGCGTTATTCGAAAGATATTCGTCAGAGAAGAAATGCACCCAGAGGACAACTGAATGTTTCTGAAGAAGTAACCAAAAAAGATTTCATCCGCTTTCAAGCCAATCCAAATCCACGTAGCACTACTTACGCCGTAGTAGAATTCAACAAAGGAATTTATTGCGTGAAATTGATGGAGAATTTTTATGATGGCAAAATATTGTTGAAAAGTGGCGTAAGAACCAATCAGGGTGATATCAATCCCAATTATCCGATTCTGGCATGGGACGGAAAAGGCACTCGTTTATTGGTTGCTTATTGGGAAGATGGCAAAATCAAAATGTTTGTATATGATCTGATTGCACGCATCAAAAGATACAAGCAGGAAATTGAAGGTGTAGATCAGATACTGGATGCAAGTTTTATGCTGGATGCCAACTCACTTATTTTCAGTGCTGTGAAAAATGGACATAGTGATATCTTTACTTATAAGATCGAACAAAATAAACTGGAGCAGATCACAGATGATGTGTACGATGATTTGAACCCCACTTTTGTTTCTTTCCCCAATCGCTCAGGAATCATCTTTAGTTCAAACAGACCTTCCCCTGTTGCGCCCAATGCCGATACCGTACTGCCCAGTAACTATCGATTTAATGTATTCATGGTGGATATCCTGAATACCAGCAAACAAAAACAGATTACCCAATTAACGAATTTGAAATATGGTAATGCATCTTATCCAATGCAATACAATACCAATCACTTCACATTTGTAGCAGATGAGAATGGTATAGGTAATCGTTGGGCCGGTTTCTTTTCTACCAAACGAGATGGATTGGATACTTTATATTATATCGGTGAAGAATTGTTGAGAAATCCTTCTCCTAAAGAATTCGACTCAACATTACGCGCATGGCAAAAAGATGAACCGGACAGTGTTAGTTATTTCCAAGTATATAAAGACTCTACCTATACCTTCCCCATCACGAATTATCAAAGCTCCTTACTCGAAACCAGAATTGCGGGTGATAACGGGCAAGTAAGTGAGGTAAGAAGAGAAGGTGATTTTAAATTCTTGTATAAACTGCGTGTAGATGAACAGGCTTTGAATAAGCGAAATGTCAATAGCCGACCTACAGAATACATGAAACGAATCATGGATGAGAAAAAAGCAGTAGATGGTAAAGCGATCATTTATAACAACGGTGTTGCCACCAATGACACTACCAACCGTGCTTCGAAAGACTTTTTCCAAAATGAGTTTGCGAATGAAAAACCAGACAGTTCACGCAGGTATGATACTGAAGTGATTACACAAAAGAAATCTGTTTTAGAAAGATCGCGTCTGTATGATTACAGTTTAAAATTCAGCAGTGATTATATCCTTAGTGGATTTACCAATAATGTACTTGTCAACAGGTATCAGCCTTATGCAGGAGGTTCAGGACCTATTCAACTGAACAATGGTAATGATTTCAATTTCACCTTCCGTGTGGGCGTGAGTGATTTATTTGAAGACCAGAAATTTGTAGGGGGCTTCCGATTTGGAACCAACTTGAGTGATAAAGATGTATTCTTCTCTTATCAAAATTTGCGTAAACGTTTTGATTGGGGAATGACTTACTACAGAAGTAATGTTACCAACTTCTTCAACACACCTTTCAACAGTATGTTGATTACAAACCTGTATCAGGGTAATATCACTTATCCTTTCAATGAAGTGAAGAGTTTGCGCGCTACTGTTGCATTGAGAACAGATCGTGGCATCCTTCGTTCGTTTGATAATGCCAGTGGTTCACCGGATCCGGGTGCATTGGCATTCCAGGATACGATCAGCAGGTATATTGTTTCCAGAATTGAATATGTACACGATAATACCATTAATCCAACACAGAATATTTGGAATGGCTTGCGCTATAAAGTCTATTTCGATGTAAATATGCCAACTTTCAAAACTGCTTTGAACAATGGAAAAGGCACATTCAATTTCGGTTTTGATGGACGCTACTATCATAAAATCTATCGCAATTTCATTTGGGCCGGACGTGCCGCTGCTGATTTCTCATGGGGTGGACAAAAACTCATTTACTACCTCGGTGGTGTGGATGGATGGATTGGACCTAAGTTCAATAATCAAAATACACCGGCACCGGATCAGTCTTATGCTTTCCAGTCTTTGGCTGTGAATATGCGTGGCTACAGACAGAATATTGCCAATGGTAATAATGCATTTGTGATCAACAGTGAGTTTAGATTTCCACTGTTCTCTACACTCATTAACCGACCCATCAATAATGCTTTCCTGAGAAACTTCCAATTGGTTCAATTCCTGGATTTAGGAACTGCGTGGAATGGTAAATACAATGGTATTAAACGTCCGGGTGATGTTATCAGTGACCCTAACTCACCTGTGATCGTTCGTATTGATGCAGGTGGACTCGGCCCATTTGCCGGTGGTTATGGATTTGGTGCTCGTAGTACCTTGTTGGGCTATTTCATGAAGTTTGATGCAGGCTGGCCGATGAAGGGCATATTTAAGGGAGCGCCGGTTTACTATTTTGCAATAGGATTTGATTTTTAATCTGTGATTTTTTGATCTTTGATTTCTTGATTTGTACATAAACTTTTTCTTCAATCAAGAAATCAAAGATCAAAAAATCACAGATCCCCTTTCTTGTTTTTAGCATAGAACCTACAAACTGTCGTAAGCCCACAATTGTTGCATTGGGGATTTCGGGCAAGACAGGTATATCGTCCGTGAAGTATTAGCCAGTGATGCGCTTTGTGGACCAATTCTTCCGGGATGTATTTGATCAGTTCTTTTTCGACAGCCAAGGGAGTACTTGCTTTTTCAGTGACCAATCCTAATCTTTTGCTTACCCGAAACACATGTGTATCAACAGCCATATTGGGTTGTTGATCGATGACACTGGTAATTACATTGGCTGTTTTTCTTCCAACACCCGGTAATTTCACCAACTCTTCTACTGTCATGGGTACTTCACCATTGAACTGATCGAGAAGCATATTGGCCATTCCGATGAGGTGTTTGGTTTTATTATTGGGATATGAGATACTTCTAATAAGCGGAAATAAATCATCAAAGCTGGCTTGCGCCATGGTATGTGGCGACGGGTAATGAGCGAAAATGGCCGGGGTAGTCATGTTCACTCTTTTGTCGGTACACTGCGCCGATAATATGACTGCCACCAATAACTGAAAGGGATTATCATACACCAATTCTGTTTCAGCAACGGGTATTTGTTTGCTGAAATACTCAATGACTTGAGCGTATCGTTCTTTTTTTGTCATAACCACTTCAAAAATAAAGACTTCGACGGATGTAAATGATTAAGCCACAGATTCGTTCACCAAGGCGGATGAATCTGTGGCTTACAAACAATCATTCAAGCCACAAGTTTATTTCTTTCTTATTACCGAACGTGCATGATCCATAATGGTTTTGATAGAAAGTTTAGAAGGAGACTTCATTTTCAGTTGATCTAACTGACGAATGCTTCTTTCTAAAACTGACAGTTTCTCGGTTAATTCAATATCTCCCTCTTCCAGCGCTTCGTCTACTGCTTTTTCCATGGCAGGTGAACACTCCTTATACAGGTACAATATCAAATCCTCTTCTGTAAACTTTTTCATAACAGGGTTATATTAATTGAGCTAAGAGGATACGGTATGTACTAAAACGGGAGGCGAAACAATATTATTGCGGCAGGCCTTTCCGTAATCAGTAATTTAGTCATTCAAATCAAAGAATTACTAAGAAATAGGGATAACTTACTGAAAATCAATTTATTAATTTTCAATAAAACTTGCAGCTTGTAGCTTGCCGCCTGAAGCTTATTTCGCTTCTACAGAATCTTCAATGATAAAAATATCTTCCCCGTCTTTTTTCATGAGATAGCGTTCACGGGCAAATTTTTCGAGCGCAGCGGGGTTGCTTTGTATATCGTTTAATTCCTGTTGGGTCTTATTGATTTCGTCGAGATAGTATTGCTTCTTGGCTTCTAACTTTTTGAGTTCGGCATTCCGTTCTCTTTGTTGAAAAAAATCACGCTGATCAAAGAACAGCATCCATACCACAAAAAAGCCCCCGGCTAGGAAGTATTTGTTGGTGATGATGGAAGTGAGTTTTTTCATAATTCAAAAATAGGAGAAAAGCTGCAAGCTGTACGCTACAAGCCACAAGTAGAAATATTTTCCTTGCTTGAAGCTTGTAGCGTGCAGCTTGCGGCTAAAATTTATTTCCCAAACTTCACCTTACCCTTCGGATACACTGCTGTTTCTCCCAGCATTTCTTCGATACGGATCAATTGGTTGTATTTGGCGATACGATCGGTACGAGATGCAGAACCTGTTTTAATTTGTCCGCAATTCAATGCTACTGCCAGATCTGCAATGGTAGTATCTTCTGTTTCACCACTACGATGACTCATGATGGTATTATACCCATTGTGTTGCGCCAGTGTTACAGCATTGATGGTTTCTGTTAAAGTACCGATCTGGTTCACTTTTACCAGCAATCCATTGGCAATACTTTTATCGATTCCGGTTTGTAAACGGTTTACATTGGTAACAAACAAATCATCACCTACTAACTGACATTTGCTGCCAATGGCTTGTGTAAGGGCTTTCCAACCATTCCAATCATCTTCAGCCATACCATCTTCAATAGAAACGATTGGGTATTGCTTTACCCATTTTTCCCAATATTTCACGAGTTCATCACTGCTCAATATCTTACCATTGCTCTTGTGGAATACATATTTTTTCTTCTTGGCATCCCACAGCTCACTATTCGCAGCATCCATGGCTATCACGATCTGAGAACCGGTTTTATAACCTGCAGCTTGGATTGATTCCAATACGGTTTCAATGGCTTCTTCATTGCTTTGAATATTGGGAGCAAATCCACCTTCATCACCCACATTGGTACTATATCCTTTTTTCTTCAATACACTTTTCAGCGTATGGAAAATTTCAACACCCCAACGTAAGCCTTCACTGAAAGATGACGCACCGATAGGCATGATCATAAATTCCTGAAAATCGATTTTATTATCTGCGTGTGCACCACCATTCAAGATATTCATCATCGGAATAGGCAATGTTTTGGCATTGGTACCACCGATATAACGATACAATGGTAATCCAGCTTCTTCTGCAGCAGCTTTCGCCACCGCCATACTTACAGCGAGCATGGCATTAGCACCTAATTTACTTTTGTTGGCAGTGCCATCCAATGCGATCATGGCATCATCAATCGCAGCTTGTGCAGCCACATCAAAGCCAACTATCGCATCAGCAATGGTATCGTTTACGTTCTTCACAGCTTTGAGAACGCCTTTTCCTACGTATTTCTTTTTATCGTTATCGCGAAGTTCTACAGCTTCGTGAATACCTGTACTGGCACCACTCGGAACAGCGGCTCGGCCTAAGGCTCCGTCATCGGTTAATACATCTACTTCTACAGTGGGGTTACCACGACTGTCGAGTATTTGACGGGCGTGTACTTCAATAATGTAGCTCATTTCGGTTGCTTGTTTAAATGATCAATTGGGTTGATAAATGATGTTGCAATTTACGGAATTAGACGGTTGGTTGTGTAGCCGTTAGGTTACGGAACACTTCTTCCAATGTATTCCCTTTATGTTGCAGCAGATTGCGCACCTCATCATCGGCTACAATATTGCCTTTATCAATGATGATTACCCGCTCACAAATAGCCTGAACTTCCTGAAGAATATGCGATGAAAACAGGATGGTTTTTTCTTTTCCCTGCTCTTTGATCACATTCCTGATTTCAATGATTTGATTAGGGTCTAAACCACTGGTAGGCTCATCCAAGATCAATACTTCCGGATCGTGAATCAATGCCGCAGCCAATCCCACACGTTGCTTATATCCTTTGGATAGTTGTCCGGTTTTTTTATGTACTTCCGTACCCAACCCTGTTAATTGAATGGCTCGATCTACCGCCTTTGACACCTGATCCAATTGATGAACACCTCCAATAAATGACAAGTACTCTTTTACATACATGTCATAATACAAAGGATTTGCTTCCGGTAAATAGCCAATTTTTCGTTTGGCTGCCACCGGATCTTTCTGCACGTCTATCCCACAAACCTGAATAGTACCTGTATCCGGCAATAAGTATCCGGTGATCATTTTCATAGTCGTACTTTTTCCCGCTCCATTCGGACCGAGAAATCCAATGACCCCGCCTTTTTGGGCTGAAAAAGAAATCGCATTCACTGCTTTTTGACTGCCATAGGTTTTGATAATACCGTTAACTTCAATAGACATGCGGTAAAGATATAAATTCAAGGGGTAGCGCGGGTGAAAGAAAAGATAAAAATAGATCAGCAAAAACAATGACTATTTACACTGAATAATCAAGATATTTATAACTGATAATCAACTTGTTTCATCCATGCATGAACAGACTTATTCAATAGAATTAGTATCTGAACAAACAGTTGCTGCACTTACTATACTCAGTCTAGAACTCTGGCCAGACTGCGACTATGATGAAGAAAAAAATCAATGGGAACAATTGATGCATTCAGCAAAAGACTATTGTGCTTTGGTAAAAATAGATGATGCGTATGTAGGTTTTATTCATATCAGTATAAGATACGACCATGTAGAAGGTGCTGAATCAAATAATACTGCTTATTTGGAAGGCATCTATGTGAGGCCTGCTTATAGAAAAAAACAGATAGCATCGGCATTGTTATCAAGTGGAGAAACATGGGCTAGTTCTATGGGACTAACCCAATTGGCATCGGACACAGAAATAGATAATCAAATCAGTCAACTATTTCATCAACAAGCCGGATTTAGAGAAGTGAGTAGACTTGTTTGTTTTATCAAAACAATACAATAAAGGTTTAATCTTCTTGATCATACTCACCTTTCACAGCATAATATCCAAACAAACTCAGTGCAAAAGCGATCGGCAAGAATACCAACACAAAAACACCCCACTGGATCCAGGTATCCGCTGAAGGCTTTGCTGCTATTTCTGAAGATGCTGTACGAATCAAAAAGAAAACTGCTAATGGACCTAACAACATCCATACAATACCGGCTATTCTTTTCAGTTGTGTCATGTTGAATATTTTAATGGATGGTTTTCCGGTTACTCAAATAAATGGCTCCTACCAATACACAAACACCTGCAATGATGATCGGATACATCAATCCCACCAATGGATCGCCTGTATAGATGGTAGTCAATAGTGTTGCAATAAAAGGTGTTAATCCACCAAATACACCATTGCCAATATGATAAGGCAGTGACATAGAGGTATAACGAATTCTGGTAGGAAATAATTCTACCAGAAAAGCCGCAATAGGTCCATAGACCATTGTAACATAGATGATCATCACAAAAACAATTGCTACCATTTTCCAATAAACACCACTGCCCAATTGTTTGGTTTGTTGTACGATTGGTTTTGTATACTTATTGTAATCATCATACAATGTGTCTTTTGCGATCACATGCAATTGAGTTCCGTCAGTATAGGATTGATGTATTTCAATGGTGCGTACAGAATCGGTTGAGCCGGCAATTGGTTGTAGTGTCGTTTGTTCTGTTCTCTCTTCCGTTATTTCAGTTTTTTGTTCAACATCACTCAACTGCAATAATTGCTGAAACAAAGGTTTGTAGGTTACAACAGCTAAAAACATCCCTGCCAACATGATCCACTTCCTTCCCACTTTATCACTCCAATGACCGAAGAATACAAAAAAAGGAGTGCCAAAAAGTATGGCCCAAATCAAGATGGTTCGCGACTGATCAAAATCAATCTTACATACATTCTCCAAAAAAGATTGGGCATAAAACTGCCCTGTGTACCAAACAACGCCTTGTCCCATCGTAGCGCCAAACAATGCCAATAAAACCATTTTCAAATTGGCTTTATGACCGAAACTTTCTTTCAAAGGATTGGTAGCTGTTTTCCCCTCTGCTTTCAATTGTGAAAACAAAGGAGACTCTTGCATCTTCAAACGTATATAGATAGAAACGATCACCAATACAATTGATAATAAAAAAGGAATACGCCATCCCCAGTCATTGAATTTGGCGATAGATGCTTGTGGATCATCATCCAATGCATGCCGGGTAATAAGAATAACGCCTAATGAAACAAAGAGACCAAGTGTTGCTGTGGTTTGTATCCAAGAAGTAAAATATCCTCTTCGTTCTTTTGGCGCATGTTCTGCCACATAAGTAGCGGCGCCTCCATACTCACCCCCCAGTGCAAGTCCTTGTAATAAGCGTAATAATAAAACGATCAAAGGAGCCGCAAACCCAATAGTTTCATAAGAAGGAACCAATCCAATAGCAAAAGTAGAGCCGCCCATTAAGACGAGTGTTAGCAGAAAAGTATATTTTCTTCCAACAATATCTCCCAGTCTGCCAAATACCAAGGCCCCAAACGGACGAACAATAAACCCGGCAGCAAATGTGGCCAAGGTGGAAAGCAAAGCAGCGGTTGGATTGGTCTTTGGAAAAAATTGTCCGGCAATAACAGTAGCCAGACTTCCAAAAATGTAAAAATCATACCACTCGATCAAAGTTCCAAGGGAAGATGCAGTGATGACTTTCCAGATGCTTTTTTCTTTTTTCATATGCGTTTACAACTTACAGTAAAGAACTGATTTTCCCAAGCGCATCCTCATCATCCGATACTTGAATGAAACTTCCCCACACTGTTCTGATTAATTCAACAGTTCCCTTACTTTCGTTCTGTACATGTTATTCAAAGACATCATAGGGCAAGCGGCTGTAAAGCAACACCTGGCTGAAATGGTTCAACAGAATCGGTTGAGTCATGCTCTACTCTTTTTGGGTAAAGAAGGTAGTGGTGCTTTACCCTTAGCACTGGCTTTCGCACAGTTTGTGATTTGTCAGCCCAATGCTAGCGAACCTGTTGCAGATTTGTTTGGTGGGTTCACACCCATGGAAGCGGGCCCGGCTTATATTTCACCCGAGGATATTCATAGCCAACCTGCATTTGCTAGAGCTGCACAACTGATGCATCCTGATTTGCATTTTTCTTACCCGGTGATCCCCAAAAAAGCGGGTGACAAACCGATCAGTACAGATTACATTTCGGAATGGCGTGAGTTTATTCAGCAATATCCTTATGGAAATGTTTATGATTGGTTACAATTCATTGGTGCCGAAAACAAGCAAGGAAATATCACGGTAAGGGAATGTAATGAAATCATTCATAAACTGAGTTTGAAAAGCTTTGAAAGTGACTATAAGGTATTGGTGATGTGGATGCCTGAGTATTTGGGGAAGGAAGGAAATATTTTATTAAAACTGATCGAAGAGCCGCCACCCAATACCTTATTTATTCTGGTGGCAGAAAATGATGAACAGGTACTGCCTACTATCTTAAGCCGTTGTCAGCTGGTAAAAATTCCCATGCCGGAAGATGCTGAAATTGAACGGGCGCTCATCGAAAGGGCAAAAGCCAATCCGGATACTGCTAAACAAATTGCCGCCATAGCTGAGGGGAATTATAGGGAGGCGCTGCAGTTATTACAACATGCTGAAGAAGACTGGCAAAGTTTACTGCGCGATTGGCTCAATGCTACTTTAAAGGGTGGTCCATTAGCCCAGATTAAGTTTACGGCAGAGATCAGTGAATTGGGACGGGAGAAACAAAAGCAGTTTCTGCGCTATTTCAATCACTTGCTGGAAATGAGTATCCGGATACGGGTAATGGGGTCTGAACAGGTGGCAGCCGGTGATCAGGAACGCGATTTTGCGAACAGATTGAATAAAATAGCCGCTGTAAGTCAGCAACAAGCCATTATAGAGGAACTGGATCGGGCTTCCTATTATATTGAGCGAAATGCCAATGCCAAAATGCTGTTTCAGGCTTTAACCCTGAAACTCTATCACATCATTCAGAACAAAACCCTAATTTTGAACGGATAGCTCCAAACATGGGTTTGGAGAAATAGAGCGGGGGAATTGTGTTTTGTATTATTTGCTAAGTGCTGATCCATCATACCACTGAAAATATGAACGGTTATTTGACCATCCTATCATCGTAAATCACTGATTACCAGTGTACAGAATGTTGAAGTGAGTGACAGAACCGCAGCCACATAGCAGTACTACAGTCTACGCACAATAAAATTTCCCCTATTCAGTTATTAACCTGATTAATGATTTTAATATGGGATGTGGATCATGTGGAACGGGTAAACCGAACGGATGTAAAAGCAACGGCGGTTGCAGCACAGGTGGCTGTAATCGTTTGAATGTACACGATTGGCTGATGAACCTTCCTTTCAGCGACCCTGAAAGTTCATGTAAAGTAGTAGAAGTAAGTTTCAAACAAGGCAGTCGCAAAGAATTCTTCCGCAATACAACACTACAATTTTTTGAGAAAGGTGATTATGTAACCGTAGAAGGCGTAAGTGGATTTGATGTGGGCGAAGTGAGTTTGACAGGAGAACTGGTTCGTATTCAAATGAAGAAAAAAGGGGTGGATGAGTTCAACCCTGAAATGAAAAAAATTCTCCGCAGAAGTACCGAAAGAGATATTGAAAGTTTTCAGATCAGTAAATCCAGAGAGAAAGAAATGCTGGCAAGAAGCAGGGCGATGGCACGTACCCTGAATCTGGAAATGAAACTAAGTGAAGTAGAAGTACAGGCCGATGGCAAAAAAGCTACTTTCTTTTATACAGCCGATGATCGTGTTGATTTCCGTGAACTCATCAAGCAATATGCGAATGATTTCAAGGTAAAAGTAGAAATGCGTCAGATTGGTATCCGTCAGGAAGCGGCGAAAGTAGGTGGTATTGGAAGCTGTGGCCGTGAACTGTGTTGCAGTACTTGGTTGCATGATTTTAAAAGTGTAAATACAACCGCTGCACGTTACCAGAATTTATCCATCAATCAAACCAAACTCAGCGGACAGTGTGGCCGTTTGAAATGTTGTTTGAATTATGAGTTGGATACTTATTTGGATGCGTTGCAACATTTTCCCGATTATGCCGATCAATTGGATACAGCGATGGGTCCTGCATATCTCATCAAGAAAGATATTTTCAAAAATTTGATGTGGTATGTATTACCCAACAATACCAAACACTACCCACTCACCATTCAGCGTGTGAAGGAAATCAAACGCCTGAATCAGCAAGGACAAAAAGTAGAAGAACTACAGCCGGTAGAAGTCACCAGCAGTAAACCTAAAGAAGTAGAACCTGCTTTTGTAGATGTAGTTGGACAAATTAGTTTACGCAGTCTGGAGCGCAATGATAAACGTAGAAAAGATCAGCAGCGTGGTGATAGAAGAAATGGACCGCAGCAGCAAGGAGCGAGAGGACAAGGTCCAAGACCACAGCAAGACAATAAGCCACAAGGTTCAAGACCACAAGGGAATCAAGGAAGGGGGGGGCAAGGTCCAAGACCACAAGGGAATCAAGGAAGGAGGCAAGGTCCAAGACCACAGGGAAATCAAGGTGGAGAGCAGAAGCCTAAGCCGGATGCTTAATTAATGGCAAAAAATGTATTTAAAAGGTATCATTCACGTGATACCTTTTTTTGTAGCCGTTATTACTACTTCGTATAAATACCTGATTTTTTAAACTACGCTTGGTACGGAGGAGTTGATAATAAATTTGCAAAATGGTGTATGAATGTTATGACTATGAAACGAATCGAAATAGAACTCGGTTCAGCTTTATCAGTAGCAGCCATCATAGAAATATTCACAAACTGGTTCTTTTTCGCAAGATTGGAAATATTCAAGAAAATTATTTCAGTTTAGAATTTGGTGATTGGGATCCAATCACTAACAAACTGAACGTAATTAATATTTCAAATAATGGTGACAGAGATAAAGTATTAAATACCGTTGCATGTACAGTTTTGGATTTTATTCATTGTTATCCGAATAGTATGGTGTTTGCAAAGGGAAGCACTCCGTCTAGGACAAGATTGTATCAAATAGGTATCAATAAGAATATTTCAGTAATACAAGCTTATCTAAAGATTTATGGCTTTATTAATAACCAGTGGGAAGTTTTTTCACCTAAAAGAAACTATCAAGCATTTTATGTTCAAAAAAGAAATGGTAATTTCAAATAAAATAAATCCAATGATACAACTAAAAGATATAGAAAAAGACTACGAACCAAAGGGTGTAGTCAGTGCCAACATACCTGATCCTATTTACTCGGATGAAATGATTAAAAAACATGAGGAACTCATTATATTCCTCAAAGAACATCCGATTCCCACTTACTTATTAGGCAAAAAAGGCGAGTAGTAAGCTATGGGTGAGGAGCAAAAAAGAGTTGAGCTGAAAGCTAATTAAATAAACTTATTAGTAGCAAAAGGTATCATAAACGGATACCTTTTGCTATTATTACTACTTAGTATAAATACCTGATTTTTTAAACTACGCTTGGTACGGATAGGTTGAATGTAGATTTGATGATTCAAAAAAATACTATCATTCTCCCCAAACTCAACAAATGAAGCTAATTAGAAGCAATTTAAAAAGTTACCAAAATTTGGTAACTTTATCCGAAATAGGTTTTATGGGTAGGAATACATCTGTATCTCTTGGAGATTATTTTGAAAAATTTGTAGACGCAAAAGTCGAAGAAGGAAGGTATAAAAATGCAAGTGAAGTTATTCGTGCTGGCTTACGGTTATTGGAAGAAGAAGAAACAAAAGTGACAGCTTTAAAAAAAGCATTAGAAGAAGGTATAAAAAGCGGGGCAGTCAAAAACTTTGATCCGAAAAAACACCTGAAATCTTTACAGTCAGTAAAGACAGGTGGCTAATTGTATTATTGCAAAAAAGCACTGGATGATCTTTCAGATATATGGAACTACAGTCTGAAAGTCTGGTCTGAAAAACAAGCAGATTGATATTATAATGAGATCATACAAGCATTCGAGGCTGTATCGATCAATCCCTCATTGGGAAAAAAGTATTTACAGTTAGATGTATTGATTAAAGGGTACAAAGTAAATCGACACATCATTTTTTATTATTTAGATAAAGAAAATACGCTATTCATCGTTCGCATACTTCATGAGAAGATGGATACTAAGAGTCACATCGTTAATGAATTAAATCGTGAATAGCAATAAAAATCGGCTGCCGATTTGGCAACCGATTGCTGTAAAATTTATAATAATTATTAAACAAGCTTCTCCATCTCTTTCGCCGTAAACTCCATCAAAGTCTTAATATGTGCAGGTGAAAGATCAAACTTTAACCCAGCAGCTGCATAGAGTTCAGGCAGTGTACGAGTTCCGCCTAATGAAAGGGCTTTGATATAATGATCTAAAGCTTGTTGCGGATTTTCCTGATACTGCATCCATAATCCGATTGCCCCCAATTGCGCAATACCATATTCGATATAATAAAAAGGTACTTCAAACAAATGCAACTGACGCTGCCAGCCCATCTCACGATACATATCTAATCCCGTATAATCAATACTATTTGTTGAAAACTCTTGTAATATCTCCATCCATTTTGCAGTTCTTTCGGCAACCGCATGTGTGGGATGTTCATATACCCAATGCTGGAACTTATCAATAATTGCAATCCATGGGAAAATCGTAATCGTTCTTTCCAACTGATGTTCTTTCGCTCTCTTCAGGTCTTCTTCGCTATCAAAAAATGCCTGCCAATGATTCATACTGAATAATTCCATCGCCATACTGGCTACTTCGGCAATCTCCATTGGGTACTCTTTGAAAGCACTCAGCTCCAATTCATGCGCCAAAAAAGAATGAATGGCATGTCCACCTTCATGTACCATGGTGGTGACATCACTCATTTGTCCGGCTGCATTCATAAAAATAAAAGGTGCCCCACTTTCTGTAAGTGGACAATTATATCCTCCCGGCGCTTTTCCCTTTCTGCTTTCCAGATCAAAATGCCCGAGTTCATTCATCTTGCGCAAACAGTTAGCAAAAAAAGGATTCAATTGTTCAAAACAAGCCACAGATTTTTCATAGAGGTCTTGTCCGTTGCTAAAAGGTTTCAAAGGTTGAACACCTTCGGGTTCTGCTTCTGTATCCCATGGACGAAGGACATCCAATCCCAATTTTTCCTTTTTCTTCAGATAAATTTTTTCAATTAGTGGCAGCACATGCAATTTCACGGCTTCATGAAATTGAAAGCAATCTTCTTTGGTATAATCGAAACGACCGAGTTCTACAAACTTGTAATCACGATAATTAGCGTAACCTGCATTTTGTGCTACCTGATGTCTCTTTGTGATGAGTTGCGTATACAAATCATGCATTGCATCTTTATCCTGCAGCCTCCGTTCTTGAATTTTACGATACACTTGTTCACGCAATTCACGATCATGGCTTTCCAAAAATTTAGCAGCTTGTTGTAAAGTATATTCCTCTCCATTCACTTCTACCGTCATTTTACCGGCGATAGCGCCATACTGTTGTTGCATGACACTTAATTCTGCCTGCAATGGGATATTCGCTTCCCGGAATAGGTCGATGCTTTTCTTAACGCCACGGAGATAGGTAAAATATTTCTGCTGATCCAATTCCTTGATAAAAGGCGAATTGATCAGTTTCTTATTGAGTTGATCGGCATAGGGCTGTAACTTGGGTTGAATTTCCATGCAGAAATAAGTAAATGCTTCTTCCAGCTTGGGGTCGGTTGTATCGCAAGTCATTTTGATCTGTCGCCAACAGGCATCTTCACTCACAACAGCTTCAACTTCACTCATATCCCTCATCCACTGCTCCAATGCAGCTTTGTTGTCAATCGGGCGCTCTGCCAGATCCTTGAAAAAAGGCTCCAAAGATTCCCAGGTGGTCACCACAAAGTCTTTGGGCACAAAGCGACGCTCTAGTTTTTTGATATCCGCACTTAATGTCATAATCTTGAATTTTACAGCGCAAAAGTACCAGCAAAACGTTTGGAAAGTTTTAAAAGTTTTCAAAACTGCGAAGCCACGGGCATTTGCCGTATTTTTGCAGGCTGAATTCAAGGAGATTTTTTTGTGAGCGATATCATTCAATTATTACCCGATAACATTGCCAACCAGATTGCAGCCGGTGAGGTCATTCAACGACCAGCCAGTGCTGTCAAAGAACTATTAGAAAATGCGGTGGATGCCGGTGCTACTGATATCCGATTATTGGTATCAGATGCCGGTAAAGCATTGATTCAGGTAATTGATAATGGCAAGGGGATGAGTGATACCGATGCCCGCATGTCATTTGAACGCCATGCCACCAGTAAAATCCGACAAATTGAAGACCTGTTTCGTATCAGAACCATGGGGTTTCGGGGTGAAGCACTAGCTTCAATAGCCGCCGTAGCCCAAGTGGAAATGAAAACAAAACGTGTAGAAGATGAACTGGGCACATATATTGAAATTGAAAACAGCAAAGTCATTAAACAGGAAGTATGTGCTTGTCCACTTGGTACCAGTATCAGCATGAAAAACCTGTTCTTCAATGTTCCTGCCCGCAGAAACTTTCTCAAGAGCAATGCAGCAGAACTTCGCCATATCATGGATGAATTCATTCGTGTAGCCATGGCTTTTCCTGAGATCTTCTTTTCCCTCACGAGTAATGGACAAGAAGTATTTCATTTAGAACCCGGAACACTTAAACAAAGAATTGTACAAATACTCGGTAATACTTACAATGCCAAACTTGTTAGCGTTGGAGAGAAAACCGATTACATGAATATTTATGGTTTTGTAGGTAAACCAGAAACAGCCCGTAAAACAAGAGGTGATCAGTATTTTTTTGTGAATAACAGATTCATCAAAAGCGCTTATCTCAATCATGCAGTGAATACGGCTTTTGATGAAATGATTCCTAAAGACAGTTTCCCCGGCTATGTTCTCTTCATTGATCTGGATCCTTCACAAGTAGATATCAATGTTCACCCTACCAAACAAGAGATCAAGTTTGAAGATGAGAAAATCATCTATGCATTTGTTCAAGCTGCTGTAAAACATGCTTTGGCACAATTCAGCATTGCACCTTCACTTGATTTTACACTCAACCCAGATATTCAGGGACTGGAGGCAGTCAACAAACCTTTTACAGACGATAAGAAACAGGCAGTTACCTCTTCTAACCTATACCAGACTTTCACACAAAAAAATCAGGCACATTTTATTGAGCGGGAGAAGACATCCGGTGAGTTGAAACATTGGAAAAGTTTTTTCGAGAGTCCTGGAACCGGCTCTAAAGAAAAAAAGGCAGATCATTTTTCCGGTTCTCTTTTACAAAGCATCACACCCAAGATGCCCGGCATACATGTTTTACCGGATACGCCTTTGCTTCAACTACATCAAACCTATATCATCGCATCCACCAATAGTGGTTTTATATTGGTTCATCAGCAATTAGCACATGAAAGAATATTATATGATAAATACAGTGTAGCCGCTCATGGACAACAAATGGCCACACAGAAAAGCCTCTTCCCAGCCACTTTGGAACTGGCTGCTGCTGATGCGGCATTATTACAAGACTTATTGCCGGATCTTACCAGCATTGGCTATCAGGTGGAGCCTTTTGGACAAAATAGTTTTGTAATTCAAGGCATACCGGCTGATATACTTCCCGGCAATGAGAAACATGCCATTGAATTATTAATTGAACAATTCAAACATTTTAGTTCGGATATCAAATTCAGCAAACGTGAAAAACTGATTCGCTGTATGGCTCGTCAACAAGCCATCAAGACCGGACAAACACTTTCGCAAAAAGAAATGCTGGTGTTGGTGGAAGAATTGTTTGCTTGCACTAGCCCGAAAGTAACACCTACCGGCTCTCCTACTTATCTTGAATTCAAAGAAGATTATTTAGACCGTATGTTTGGCAAGTAACTACATCCAATTTTGCTGTGTAGACGCTGTCTTATACAAGGCATAATTACTAATTTGTAATCCCTGCTCATACCGAATAAAAGGCAATTCAAACCTACCGCCTGCTGTATGAAGAAATAAAGTAGCCAATCCTTTCTTTTTTTGGAAGAGTGATTGTCTGAGTTGTACGTATTGAATATTATTCCAGTTCAATAACATTTCATTTTTTCCAAAAGTGCTGGCGTATCGTTGAACACCGGTATCAGCAATCCAAAAACGAAAATTATTCCAATACCACCAGTTTTTTAGCATACTGAGAGGCCACCATAATAAAATCAACAACGCATTCCACTTCCATACAAAGTACGCTCCTGTTGTAAGCACCAATAAAAAAGGAAGTGTGATGAAAAAAGCTCTTTGAAAAATATAACTACGATGTATTTGATACCCTTCACTTTCATCTTGTGCCGGTAATGATGATTGATAGGTTTGAATAATGGCGGTAACCTGTTCAGGAGAAGTGATTGGTAATTCCAATCTCAACTTTATTTTTTCCTTATCCTGGCCTGCAATTTTAAGATGGAGCAACCCCATTCCAATTAATCTTCTAATAAAATTACTTCTCCAGCTAACCATTTGAATTTTATTAAAAGGAATCATTTTCTGTTTAATCTGCAACAACCCCCACCGTATATGAAACCCTTTTCCATCTTTTCTCACTGTGTAATCATAAAACCGAAGGAAAGTCCTAACAATAGAGATCAATATGGTGATCAACAGACTTATAATCACTAAACTCGCAATAACTGTCCATGTAAACTGAACCGTATCACTATAAGATTCTAACTCTTTTAATAATGGGATTTTATGAATGAGGGGTTTGATGTCTTCATATTTACCGATTACAAAAGCGGCAATAATACCCATTGTTTCCAAGTGGTTGGCAGATAGACTTAACTTGAGTAGTCCACCGATATTCAACTTACTGACGGTTTCATAATTACTACCGGTTGTGGCGGTGATGGCTTGTTGAGCATCCCCTCTTGGCTGCATGGCATTAAGCAGTATATGCCGTAAAGCAGTAGCATCTTCAGCCGCAATCGCATAAATTTTCAATTCCTCTTCATCGGTTCCGGCTGTATCAATCAACACTTTGTATGTTTTTGTCAGCGTATGTAATAAGCTCTGTTCTAGATGTACCGCTTGTATTCTTTCTAATGGAATAGTCACTGTCTTTTTAGTGAACAAACCTTTTCGTACCAGCAATTGTCCTTGCTGAATACTGAATTTCATGAACCAGTAATCCAACAATGTTTTGATCAAAATAAACAGTACCAGTCCCCCTCCAAGGATCAGGAACTTCATTCCAATATTTTCTTTCTTTCCAAAAAATAAACCGATTGCAACAGGCCATACCTGTCCTATCACCACACGAAAAATGTGAAAGAACATCATGAATACTGCAAATGCTGATTGTCGTTGTGGCTGATCAAATGTTTTCATGTAACTGCAGCGGTTGAATTTGTTGCATGATCAAGTCCTTGAGCTGTTCAGCTTCTCCTTGAAGTAAGCCATGTATGGTAATATCTTTCCCCTCTGATGCAGCTGTATACAAACTAACGGATGCCAATCCGAATTTTCTTTCAATCGGACCCGAGTTCACCACACAATGTTGCATTCGATTGAAAGGAACCATATGTGTATTTTGAAAAAGCCAACCTGTACTATATAAAATATCTCTTTCACGTACTGCATACTTCTTTCTTTTAAAAGAACGCGTCCCGGATACAACTGTAATAGTAGTTACAATCAAATACAAACCACCCCCTATTGATATAAGCCATGTAGTCTGCAACTTTGTCACGAATACAAAAAGTACAATCAGAGCTGTTAAAATAATTCCAAACGTAATTAACCATGTGATGCGTAGCACTTTCAGATAGTCTGCATGTATACTTTTAAAAGGAACAGACTGTACCTGCGGTAAAGAAGTATCTGTTATGGGTAAGTTGGAAAATGACATATGTGAAAATAAAGCATTTAACAGTATATCGATGCGATAAGAGAAACATTACACATCAAAATATCCTATTCACATTCATTAAAAATGCTTCCACCGCTCTTCTTACAGATACGGCAGATGTTTGGTGGTTATTGACCAATACGGAAAAGATCAGTGTACGATTTTTTCGGGTAATCAGGTAACCGCTTAATGCTACTTGTCCACTTAAAGTTCCCGTTTTGGCAAAAATTTTATGCTGAAGGGGTTTATAAAAATTATTCAGCGTACCTGTACCACCTGTTGGTAAGATGGTTGTAATCCTATTCCAATCAAATTCAGCTTTCATTTTTTGTAACAGACTTATAAAATGCAGAGGTGTAAATAAATTATACCTACTCAGTCCGCTCCCATCCACCCAGTTAGGCTTTTGAGCGAGTTCTGAAAAATTCATTCTTAATAAAGTGTCGATCACTTTGCGATCATTCATCACACTTAATAACTCATCACTTACCATCAATAAGCATTGTTCTGCAAAAAAGTTATCACTTTGGTGCATCATAGGTCGGAGCACAGAATCTGTGGGTTGTGAATACAGAATGCGTATCGCTTCCTTTGATGGAGCAGGCATGGTTTTGAATTGTGATGCAGAATTATTCGTCCACTTTAACCCTTTGATTTCCGATTGTAGCACTTTGGCTGAAAAAGTATCACTGGTTATAAAAGGAATTTGCTGTTGTTTAAAAGGAGATGTACTGGAAGTGTATACTAATGTATTGACATGCTGTGCTCTTCGAAAGCTGTACATATTTGAACGGCGATTCAAATTTTCTGTATAATCTGTTTTACTTCCATCCGCTGCTTTTATAGTAGAGGGATACCACTGCATACTACTATCCTTGTAACGAATCCATATCAAATTCCCATAAACAGGAAATGTACTTCGTTCAGCCATATAATTTTGTTGATAATCATTCCATGACCATCCGCTACCCCATTGTGTAGTTTGAAAAGGAAGATCAACGCTTGCATAAACACGGCTGGTATCTGAGCGAAGAAATTCCATTACAGGTTGTCTTACAAAATCAGGATGCAACAGTGTAGGATCACCTGTAGGTCTTACCCATATAACACCAGAAGATGGATCAACATAATAACGTAACCCTTTGATACTGTCTCCCAAATATTTCATAGCAGCATAACAAGTAAAAAGTTTGGTATTGCTCGCTGGCAGGAAGAGCTTATCCGCTTGGTAATTATAGAGGTATTGATTTTTTTTTGGGATCGAAAATACTGATACCAATATGGGCTGATTTAAGATCAGCTTCTTTAAAGATAGCATGATCAGCTTGTTTTTGGATGGTTCGCTGCACTGAACATGCTGTAAGTGAAATGATGGAAAGTAGCAAAAAGCGAACCCTAAATGGCATCATACAAAAATGATTTTATGATGACTAATGTACTGACTCTTCGTCAAAGCCCCTAGATTCTTTCAGCAGCGCGCATCCATCTTTCAGGAATATCATTATTGGAGGCTGTAAGATAATCTCTATAACTACAGGCAATATATTTACCATCATGTAATTGCATCCACCAGCGACCTGTTTTTTTACTTTGCAGAAATACAGTTTCTACTTCTGCAAAAGCCAAGGTAAACTCATTGAAAGCATTTCTGTCTTCCATAGATGCTTCTTGCTTTCCTCTTTGAATACCATCCATTGCATACCAGATCAGATGTGAAATTTGTTTGGCCGTCATTTGATGAACATCCTGTGCAGGTATATATCCATAAATACCAATGGTCCTGCAAGTATGACTCATCCCTGCATATTGCATCAATGTACAGGCTTCTTCTCCATTAAAACCATTGGGAGTAACATGGTTAGCAGGTGCGTGTGCATGTTGAATGGCTGCAATATCGAAACTAAAAAGATCACTATTTCTGATAGCAGGTTCCATCTCTGAAATGTCTTCTCTCACTTTTCCTACACGATAACAGTCAAAGCGAAGTTTATCAATGGTTTCCAGCATTTGTGGATGCATGAAATAACTTTGGAAACCAATATGGTTATAATGCCTTAAATAATTGGGCATACCTGTGAATAAGTCTACCAGAAAATTATCTGCAGGAGTCATGCTCTCCATATCCATATCAATCCTGGCATCTACACAAGCCGCATCAATGATTTTTCCTTCTCCGGTTTGTGCTTGGTATTGAGCAGTGGTAATATCGTGTGAGCCACCTAAAATCAGTACTTTCTTTCCAAGCGACAATAATTCCTGCAACACCATACGAAGTGCTGCATAACTGTCTTGCAGTGTTGCACCACATTTCACATTACCCAAGTCTGCAACGTTTACTTCCGTATGCCAATGATAGAGACGATAGAATTCACTTCGGATGGCATTCGGACTATCTGTATGTGTGAACTGAATACCTGCTCCTCGCATTTCGCCACATCCTACGATTACCAGATCTGCATGATCAATATCGGGAAATCCATCATCATATACAGCGATATGCTTACCCATTTGCGTGTCTTTATAGCCCTCATCATTGGAAAGCTCTGCAATATTCACCGGCTCTAAAAAATCTATAATCGTATCTAGGGACATGCGTTATTTTTTCAGAGAGATAACGCTCAGTCACACCAAAAATTGTGTAGAAAGAACAAAAGATAAGCTTAAGTGTGTTTAGAATATACTTCTATTATCAGCTATGAGTCACGGGCTGTGAGCTACGAGCCAATACACATTTTATTAGCAATAATTTGGACTAGAAAGCTTCAGCAAAACTCGAGGCTTGCAGCTCATGGCTCAAAATCAGATTAGGAATTTTGATAACCTCTAAGAGATTAACTAATCCATGTATTTGTACCCTACTCCTCTAACTGAGTGAAAATAGCGCGGGTTTCTGCTGTCTTCTTCAAAATACTTACGGAAACTAAGGATGAAATTATCGATGGTACGGGTAGTGGGATACACATTATAACCCCAAACCACTTGTAGAATTTTTTCTCGTGTTACAACCTCTCCTTTATTCTCAATGAGTAATTTTAGAAGCATGGCTTCTTTTTTACTCAGCTCAATATGTTGTCCATTCCAGGTAATGGCGTCTTGTGCCTTAAAGTCTACTTTGTTATTACCGAATTCATAGGTATCGCCTACGGTTTCTTTTTCTTGTAGTTTTTTATTCTTGTTAATGAGCTTTTCTACCCTTAATAACAATTCCTCTAGGTTAAAGGGCTTGGTGAGATAATCGTCTGCTCCTTTTTTTAACCCTAACACACGATCACTACCTGCATTTTTTGCACTGAGCATTAAAATGGGCACTTCATTGTTATTAACACGAACACTTTCTGTAACCGCAATACCATCTACTTCCGGCAACATGATATCCATAATGATCAGATCGAAGTATTCATTGGCAATTTTTTTCAATGCTTCGGTTCCATTGAATGCAGAACTCACTTCATAACCTTCCATCTCTAAGTTTAACTTGAGGGTTTCATGAAGATTCTCTTCGTCTTCTACCAGTAATATATTTGCTTTTGATGCCATTATGCCTGTTGTAAGGTTACCACAAAATTACTTCCCTGTGGCTGATTATCTGTCACAGAAATGTAGCCATTATGACTTTTAACGATTCGGCTGCATAAATAAAGACCCAAACCCGTTCCTTTGGTAGTACGCGTGTTTTCATTACCTACGCGATAGAACTTATCAAATACTTTCTTTTTTTCTTCGTCGGGTATACCTACTCCCTGATCTGAAATACTTAGTATCAATTCATTTTTCTCTGCATGCAGTGATATTTGAATCGGAGATTCTTTGGGGGAGTATTTCATGGCATTTTCAAGCAAGTTATTGACCAACATCTGCAGCAATAGGGTTTCACCTTGAATGTACAAGCCTTCTGTAATCAGCTCTCTTACTTCCCTTTTTGGAAAACGTGTTATAAAATCATCGATACAGCCTTCTACCAAATCTGAAAAATTGATTTCTTCTTTATTGGAAGCATAAGCACCGGCATCTAACTGTGCTGCCAGTAAAATATTATTACAAAGTATATTCAGCCGATTGGCTTCCTGTAAGGTATTGCTGATCAACTTTTGTTGCTTCTCTTCTTCGAGCTTTCGTTTCTGGAGGGTTTCAAGATTTAACCTCGTAATGGCAATAGGTGTTTTTAATTCATGAGTAACTGCCATCATGAAGTTTTGCTGTTGCTGAGACAGTCTTAATTGACGACGGGTGGCTCTGAAAACAAATACGGCACCTACTAAAATCAATGCTAAAAAAGTAACACCTTCACCAATATATTGAGCCGTTTTTCTCTTCTTAGCATCTTCTATCACAGCTACTTTTTCAATATAAGCAGGATCATCTTTTGTAAGCTCAGCCAATCGAATTTGAGTAATACTGGTATTTTGTCGCTCTAACGCAATAAACCACCAGATCAATGCTGCCACCATATAACTGAGTAATACCCAGTAAACAACAATTACAACTGTTAATCCTTTGGTCTTGCTGAGACTCATGGTTGTATTTTTTCTACCCTTATACCAGCACTCATTACATACGCAAGCGGGTCTTCACGCATTGCTTGTTTCAACTTGAAAGTATATAAACCTTTTTTGAGTGCAATAGGTTCACGGGTAATGCGGGCTCTTCTATCGTAAATATCATCCATACCACTTCCCAACCATCCTTTGGTATTGTCTGCTAAGGCAATATTTAGCAATTGAGTTTTAGCTGAGTCATTGGGTGATTGGGTAATAACATTGATCCAGATATTGTTATAACGATAAGCATCTGTATGTCTCAATACCACATAAATATGGTACAATGAGGAAGTATCTTGTATATCAAAAGAGGCGGTTGGTTCTACTTCAGCAGACCACTCTTGTTGAGGGAATCTTTCAGTTCTTTCGAAAAAATTGACTTTACCACATGCAAATAATAGCAGGGCACAAACACTGGCTATGTAAATACTATTTTTCACAATGCTAAATTAATAACAAGAAAACTTTCACCTATTCAAGAATATTATAAAACATTCAGGATTTGCTCTTTGGCTTTTTCCAATTCATCTTTCATGAGTATCACACATTGTTGAATCTGTGAATCATATGCTTTGGAACCCATGGTATTAATTTCTCTACCGAATTCCTGAAGTATAAAAGATAATTTTTTGCCTTTGCTTGTTTCTTTCTCCGCTAAAATTAAACGGAAATAATCACAATGATTTTTCAGTCTTACCTGTTCTTCACTGATATCGATCTTTTCAATATAGTAGATCAACTCCTGTTCCATTCTATTGGGATCATAATTCTCCTTACCTACATTTTCTTCCAACACTTTAATGATACCTTCTTTGATTTTTCCTCTTCTTAAAGGTTCTAATGTGGTAATAGTAGCCTGATGTGTTTCAATATTAGCGAGTCGCTGATTGAGATCCGCTTCCAATGATCTTCCTTCGTCTTTGCGATGGTCATTGAGTTGCGCAATGGCTTCTTTCAACACTTTTTCGAATGATTTCCATTCATCATCTGTGATCATTTCTGTAGAAGGAGTAATCACATCAGGAAGTTTTAGAATGGTGCTCAGGATATCGCCTTTTTGCAATTGTAACTCATCCGCCAATTCAGCCACCGGTTGATAATAGGCTTTTGCCAATTCCTTATTGATACTTACCGGCTTACTAGCCCCGTTTTGTTTGATGGTAATACTGCACTCTACACTACCACGTTGCAGTCCTTCATTCAAAATATTTCTGATCTCAAACTCAAAGGGTTTGAGCAAAGAAGGAATGGTCAAGCGAAGGTCAAATTGTTTGCCATTGAGAGAGCGAACTTCTACCAGATAGGTTTTATCTGCCAATGTTTGTTCTGCTCTTCCATAACCGGTCATTGAATATAACATAGCTGTGCCGTTAGCAAGTAAAAGTACTTGAAATGATCCAAACCTGAACAAGTATATCTATGAAGGATTACTTATATAACTAGAGATGATAGTGAATAAGATAAAAGAATTAAAATAGAGATTCTTTAAAAATCTATACCTACCCATTTGCGTTTATTCTTAGCATATTTCTCAAAATTGAACTTATAGAGTTTACCGGGTCGATGTGGCACATCCTGCTCCATTTCATTGATATCGATCAGTAAATCCATGGAAGCGAATTTTTTTCTAAAATTTCTTCTATCCAAACTTACCCCTAGAATCGCTTCATATAAATTTTGCAGTTCACGTAAAGAAAATTTCTCCGGTAAAAGATTAAACCCAAGCGGATGTTCCTGAATTCTTTTTTGTAACCATTTGTGACAAACATCCACAATATCTATGTGATCGAAAGCCATTGTTTTAATGCCATTCACACTGTACCAATCTAAATCATTATCATGGATTTTTAACTCATGATGATTAATATTCAACAATGAACAATAAGCGATCGTGATCACTCGTCCTCCGGGATGTCTATCCGGATTACCGAACACTTTTACCTGTTCCAGAAACACATCATTCATCCCCGTTCTTTGTTTTAATATACGATATGCTGCATCATCCAAGTCTTCGTTTTCCTGAACGATATCTCCCAATAAAGAATACTGCTCTTTATATACTTCCAAATCACTTTTGATCAATAATACTTTCAACTTGTTTTCTTCAAAACCAAAAATGACACAGTCAACTGTAATGGCAGCGGAAGGGTATGATTGTACCAGTTTTACAGCATCTTTCACCTGGTGAGGCTCATGGGTGTTTTTTCCGGAATGTTTCTTCATCGGGGGTATCCGTTTTAAGCAATCTTGCAGTCTCAGGGTGCGGCAAGATACAAAGATTAACCATAGCCTGTATCTTGCTTTTAGATGTTTTCACTAAAACAATTAGCCACTAACTTTATCGCGTAAATTATACTTATGTATTCGACCGGACTTACCCAGCAGTTACAGTCTGCAACCAGTGATTGGTTATCAAAAATAACCCAGGAAACTTTCATGAATACTGCTGAAGAATGCCAACAACTCAGAAAGATCTTACGGTTTCATGAGTACAGATATTATGTTTTAAATGAGCCATTGATCTCAGATTATGAATACGATCAGTTATATAAACTACTTCAACGATCTGAGGAAAAAAACCCTTCACTCATTACTTCAGACTCTCCAACACAAAGAGTGGGGAGCAGTTTGAATAGTCAGTTTACAACCGTTAGTCATTTGGTTCCAATGTTGAGTTTAGATAATAGTTATAATGCAGATGATCTAAGAGATTTTGATCGCAAAGCAAGGGAACTAACGGGATTGGATGAAATTGAATATTGTATCGAACCCAAGTTTGATGGCGCCAGTATTTCTCTTATTTATGAACATGATCAGTTGGTAAGAGCCGCTACGCGCGGTGATGGTGTAGAAGGGGAAGAGATCACCAACAATATCAAACAAATCAGATCCATTCCCCTCTCTGCAACCTTTTCTTCCTTTGGCATTCAGCAAGTGGAGATCAGAGGAGAAGTGATCATGAGTAAATCATCTTTTGACCAATACAATCAATTACAAACCAGCAGAAATCTTCCCCCCCTAGCCAATCCAAGAAATGCTGCTTCCGGAACTTTGCGTATGAAGGATCCGAAAGATGTAGCAGAGCGTGGACTGGATGCTTTCTTATACCACATTAGTTTTTATACCAAGGAAACCAATAACGCAGCAGTGCATTCCTCATTACTTGATACCCATGGAGGTAATCTTTCCTTATTATGGCAACTTGGATTTCGTTCACCGGAAAAGGAGAAAAAAGTAGTCAAGGGCATTCAAGGTGTGATCGATTACTGTTTGGCTTTTGAAGAAGGTCGCGATGACCTGCCCTATGAAATTGATGGAATGGTAGTAAAAGTGAATGACTTGCAGCTACAAGAAAAAATGGGCATGACTTCTCATCATCCCAGATGGGCTATTGCTTTTAAGTTTAAAGCCAGGCAAGCCACTACCCAACTCAGAAGTATTGAATTTCAAGTTGGGAGAACAGGTGCCGTAACTCCGGTTGCTAAATTAGATCCGGTATATCTCGGGGGCGTAACGGTTAGCAGTATTTCAGTTCATAATGAAGAATACATCAAAGAAAAAGATTTAAAGATCGGCGATACTGTTTTAATAGAAAGAGCAGGTGATGTAATACCACAGATTGTTAAGTCGATGCCTGAGCTGCGCACAGGGAATGAAGAAAATATTTTATTTCCGAAAAACTGTCCGGTTTGTCATTCTATCTTATTCAAAGAAGAAGCAGAAGCTGTTTGGAGATGTATCAATATAGAATGTGAAGCACAGGTAGTAGAAAGAATCATTCATTTTGTGAGTAAAGACGCTATGGATATAAAAAGCTTCGGCGAAGCCAACGTCCGCAAATTTTATGAATTGGGATTATTAAAAGATATTCCGGGTATTTATACACTTGATTTTGAGAAGATTGGTCAGTTGGAGGGGTTTGGTAAAAAGAGTCTGGATAATTTACGCACCGCTATTGAAGCGTCTAAACAACAACCTTTGTACCGATTGATATACGGACTCGGCATTCGTTTTGTAGGAGAAACCACAGCAAAAACACTTGCTAACGCAGTAGAGCATTTACTAGATTATCAGAGAAAAACAGAAGAGGAATTGCAACAATTGGAGGATGTAGGTATCAAAGTAGCCAAAAGTATTTTCCAGTTCTTTAGTAATGAACAGAATATTCAAATGCTGCAGCAGCTAGAATTATTAGGCTTACAACTGAAGAATACAAAAAAAGAAACCGGAGGAAGCGGTAGTTTACAAGGACAAACATTTCTATTTACCGGTACGCTTAACCAATTAAAAAGAAGTGAAGCTGAAGCCATGGCAGAAGCACATGGCGGACAAATTTTGAGTGGTGTAAGCAACAAACTGAACTACTTGGTTGTTGGAGAAGATGCAGGCAGTAAATTGGAAAAAGCAAAAAAGATCAACAGTATTAAAATCATCAGCGAAGCTGAGTTTTTAGAATTAGTGGCTGCACAATAAATCGTTTATGCTACAAAAAACAACATTGAGTTTTTTAAAAGAGCTCAAAAAGAACAATACCAAAGAATGGTTTTATACCAATAGAAAAAAATATGAAGCAGCTAAAGCTGATTTTTCTATATTAAGCAATTCTGTCATTCAAGCATTAGGAAAAAAAGATCCGTTTATTGCATCACTACAAATGCGAATCAAGGGTTGAAAACCTGATTTAGGAATGCTGCTGCGATTTTTCCAAAGATATGAACGAGTAGTCCCTTTGTTGATCTGACTCTATGTGCATTTTGTATTTCTGTTTTGGCATTGAGCCAGTTAAAGAAAGATTCTATGGGTTGTCTAATAGAGGAAACCAGTTTTGAATAGATATCCTCAGCAGCTCTATCAAACTGTTCGAGTCTTATATTTTTGCCTTTTATGGCTTTTACTGGGGTGAACATTTGGCTATTTTGTTGAGTTTCAAAGTCAGCGAACCACTCTTTATTGTAATATATTTTATCCCCATAAAAATTGTGGTTGTTCCATTGACCACAGTTCTCTTTAAAAATGGTAAGATCATTCTCTGCACCATTACTCACT